>JAJZVE010000058.1 GCA_021845835.1 Pseudomonadota bacterium
GGCTTCCAAGTTGCGGCGTGCGTCCTCGTCGCCGGCGATGCTGGAGAGCGGCTTCGCGCCGGTCTGCGTCACCTGGTCGCGCGCGTCGCCGATCGCCTTGTAGCGTTGCGACATCTTCCAGAGGCCGCCGAGCCGGTCGGATTTCGGCTTGTGGCCGATCTTTCCGGCAAGCTCGTCGAACGTCATCAGCCGTTCGCGCACCGCATGTTCGAGCTGCCTGGGACGCGGCGCGCCTGGCGGCGGTGGAGGAGCGAAGCGGGGCGGCGGCGGCAGGTCCCGCGGTGGCGGTGGCGGCAGATCCCGCGGCGGCGGCGGGCCACCGCGCCGACGGGGCCGCGACCGGATCCGCACATCCAGCACGCGGTCGATCCATTCGTCCTGGGCGGGCGAAGGCTGCTGTCCTCCTGTCGATTCCGACACGGCTCGGCCTCCCCAAACGGCACGGTGCCGTTCGATAACGATACGTGTTCATCGCGCCGGCGTGAAGCACGGCGTGCGGCGAAAAACGGGGCGGCAAGAAATCGCTGGACTCGCGAACCAGGCTGAGCTAGACGCGCCGCTTCATCACGGAACGCGGGAGACCGCCGGGCCGCGCCACGGCGCGGCCGGGTCGCATGCACCGCGGTCCCTTGGGCAGAGGAGCCAGGGATGGCGAAGAAGATCGTCGGCTACATCAAGCTGCAGATCCCGGCCGGCAAGGCGAACCCGTCGCCGCCGGTGGGGCCGGCGCTCGGCCAGCGCGGCCTCAACATCATGGCGTTCGTCAAGGAATTCAATGCGACGACCGCACAGATGGAGCCGGGGATGCCGGTGCCGGTGGTGATCACCGCGTATGCCGACCGCACCTTCAGCTTCATCACCAAGACGCCGCCCAACTCCTATTTCCTCAAGAAGGCTGCCGGGATCGAGAGCGGCGCCACCGCGCCGGGCAAGGGCGCGACGGTCGGGCGCGTCACCACGGCCCAGCTGCGCGAGATCGCGGCGCAGAAGATGAAGGACATGAACGCCAACGACGTTGAAGGCGCGGTGCGCATGCTGGCCGGCTCCGCGCGCTCGATGGGCCTGACCGTGGTGGAGGGCTGAGCCGTGGCCAAGGACAAGCGCCTCGCCGCCGCCTACAAGGGGTTCGACCGCAGCAAGGCCTACGGGCTCGCCGACGCGATCGCGATGGTCAAGCAGAACGCGAAGGCCAGGTTCGACGAGACGGTCGAGATCGCGATCAATCTCGGCATCGACCCGCGCCATGCCGACCAGATGGTGCGCGGCCTGGTCGGCCTGCCGCACGGCACCGGCAAGACGCTGCGCATCGCCGTGTTCGCCCGCGGTGCCAAGGCGGAGGAGGCGCAGGCCGCCGGCGCCGACGTGGTGGGGGCGGAGGATCTGTCGGAGAAGGTGCAGGCCGGCCAGATCGATTTCGACCGCTGCATTGCCACCCCGGACATGATGGCCCTGGTCGGGCGCCTGGGCAAAATCCTCGGACCGCGCGGGCTGATGCCGAACCCGCGGCTGGGCACGGTGACGATGGACGTGCGCGGCGCGATCCAGGCGGCCAAGGCCGGGCAGGTGGAGTTCCGCGCCGAGAAGGCGGGCATCGTCCATGCCGGCATCGGCAAGGCGAGCTTCCCGGCCGAGCGGCTGCTGGAGAACGCGCGCGCGTTTGCCGATGCGATCGTGAAGGCGAGGCCGACCGGCGCGAAGGGCACCTATGTGCAGAAGGCGGCGGTGAGCTCGACCATGGGGCCCGGCGTGCGGGTCGATGTGACGAGCCTGACCGCCTGAGACAACGAGATACGCCGCGCCGCCCCCGACATGCACAAGGGGCGCGCGGCGGGCAGGGGGCGGGAGCCCCCGAGACCTGTCCGAGACCGGGCGTCATCCCCCCCTTCGCAGAAGCGGGGACGGTAATGGGCCGCAAGGCCCGCGCGCGGGAGACGGGGAAGCCGAGGATTGCCGGCCGCAAGGTCCGGTCCCTTGGCGGTTCCGGCTACGGGGCTTCGGTCCCGACTGGACAGGCGAACCGGGTCGCGGCCACGGCACCTTCGGGTGTCCGGCCCGGCCCAGAGGGCAACCCGGCCGGACGCGGTCCACACGCGCCCGGCCATCGAGTGGAGACGGGTTTTGGACCGTACGGAGAAGCGGGAGTTCGTTTCCTCGCTTGCGGCCGTGCTCGCGGATACGTCGATCGTGGTGGTGACCCGCAACAGCGGGTTGTCCGTCGCGGAAATGACGGAGCTGCGGCGCCGGATGCGGGCGGCGGGGGCGACCTTCAAGGTCGCGAAGAACCGGCTGGCCACCCTCGCCCTGGATGGGACCCGATTCGAGGGCATCAAGCCGCTGCTGAAGGGACCGACGGCGCTCGCCTGGGCGCTGGACCCGGTGGCCGTGGCGAAGACTGCCGTCGAGTTCGCCAGGATCAACGAGAAGTTCGCGGTGCTCGGTGGCGCCATTGGCGGCCAGACGCTGGATGCGGCTGGGGTCAAGGCGCTGTCGGAACTGCCGTCGCTGGAGGCGCTGCGCGCGCGGCTGCTGGGGATGCTGCAGACCCCGGCCACCCGCATCGCAGGCGTGCTGCAGGCGCCGGGCGGACAGATCGCACGGGTGCTGGCGGCTTTCGCCAAGAAGGACGGGGCGACCGAGGCCGAGGCTGCCTGACCGGCGGCGCGTGAACAAAAGTGATGGCAGGCCCGCACGGTGGGCTTGCATGGAACCGACCTGGGACTAGATTGGGAACACAGATCATGGCCGACCTACAGAAGCTGGTTGACGAGCTGTCCAGCCTGACCGTGCTGGAAGCCGCCGAGCTTTCGAAGCTGCTTGAGGACAAGTGGGGCGTCTCCGCCGCCGCGCCGGTGGCGGTGGCCGCCGCGCCTGCCGCGGGCGCCGCAGCCGCGCCCGCCGCGGCGGTCGAGGAGCAGACGGAATTCACCGTCATCCTGGCCAAGGCAGGCGACAAGAAGATCAACGTCATCAAGGAAATCCGCACCATCACCGGCCTGGGCCTGAAGGAGGCCAAGGACCTGGTCGAGGGCGCGCCGAAGACCGTGAAGGAAAGCGTGAGCAAGGACGAGGCGGCGAAGATCAGGAAGGTGCTGGAAGACCAGGGCGCCAGCGTCGAGGTGAAATAACTGGCGAACACGGATCAGCGGAACTTCGGCGGCCGGCGACGGCCGCCACCGGGTCTGACGCGGGCGGAAAGCCGAGCGGTTTCCGCCCGCATCCCCGTTGGCGCGATGCCACGGGGCGGTGCAGCGGCGTTGGCGGGTTCCGGCGAGGGTGCGGGGCCAGGCGGCGTCCGCGGCGGCCGGACGGCGGCGAACCAATCACCCCACGTCCTTTTCCACGGGGCAGCAGGACAGGCATGAACGCGATCACCAGGTCCTTCACCGGGCGCAAGCGCATCCGCAAGACGTTCGGGCGCATCCCCGAAGTGGCGCCGATGCCCAACCTGATCGACGTGCAGCGCGCCAGCTACGAGGCGTTCCTGCAGATGAACGTGCCGTACGACAGCCGCACGCAGACCGGGCTGCAGGAAGTGTTCCGATCGGTGTTCCCGATCGACGACTTCGCCGGCCGCGGCCGGCTGGAGTTCGTGTACTACGAGCTGGAAGAGCCGAAATACGACGTCGAGGAATGCATCCAGCGCGGCATGACCTATGCCGCGCCGCTGAAGGTGATCCTGCGCCTGATCGTCTGGGACGTGGACGAGGACACCGGCGCGCGCTCCATCCGCGACATCAAGGAACAGCCCGTCTACATGGGCGACATGCCGCTGATGACGGACAACGGCACCTTCATCATCAACGGCACCGAGCGCGTCATCGTCAGCCAGATGCACCGCAGCCCGGGCGTGTTCTTCGACCACGACAAGGGCAAGACGCATTCGTCCGGCAAGTACCTGTTCGCCGCGCGCGTCATCCCCTATCGCGGCTCCTGGCTGGATTTCGAGTTCGATAGCAAGGATCTCGTCTACGTGCGCATCGACCGCAAGCGCAAGCTGCCGGTCACGACGCTGCTGTACGCGCTGGAGAACGCCCACACCGAGCAACTGCGCGCCGCCCGCGTCGCCCAGGGCGAGACGGTCGATATCGGCGAGATCCGCGGCATGGATGCCGAGGAAATCCTGGCCTACTTCTACGGCCAGGTGGTGTTCATGCGCACGGCGAAGGGCTGGGCGCGGCCGTTCGACCCGGATGCGTTCCGCGGCGCCAAGCTGCTGGAACCGCTGATCGATGCCGATACCGGCGAGGTGGTGGCGGAGGCGGACGCCAAGCTGACCGCGCGCACGGCGCGCCGCATCGCCGAGAACACCAGGGTGGTGCTGGTCGGCCGCGCCGACCTGCTCGGCCGCTTCGTCGCCGTCGATATCGTCAACGAGCAGACCGGTGAAATCTACGCCGAGGGCGGCGAGGAACTGGCCGAGGCGCGGCTGGCGGCGCTGGAAGAGGCCGGGATCGACCGCCTGCCGACGCTCGCCGTGGACCAGTCGAACGGCCCGTGGATCCGCAACACGCTGGCGGTGGACAAGAACACCAACCGCGATGATGCGCTGATCGACATCTACCGCGTCATGCGCCCCGGCGAGCCGCCGACGCCGGAAACGGCGGAGGCGCTGTTCCGCGGCCTGTTCTTCGATCCGGACCGCTACGACCTCTCGGCGGTCGGGCGCGTCAAGATGAACATGCGCCTCGGCATCGACGCCGAGGACACGGTGCGCGTGCTGCGCAAGGCGGACATCCTGCGCACCGTCAAGATCATGTGCGAGCTGAAGGACGGGCGCGGCCAGATCGACGACATCGACAACCTCGGCAACCGCCGCGTGCGCTCGGTCGGCGAGCTGATGGAGAACCAGTACCGCGTCGGCCTGCTGCGCATGGAGCGCGCCATCCGCGAGCGCATGGGCAGCGTCGATATCGATACGGTGATGCCGCACGACCTGATCAACGCCAAGCCCGCGGCGGCGGCGGTGCGGGAGTTCTTCGGCTCCTCGCAGCTTTCGCAGTTCATGGACCAGACCAACCCGCTGTCGGAGGTGACGCACAAGCGGCGCCTCTCCGCACTCGGTCCGGGCGGTCTGACGCGCGAGCGCGCCGGCTTCGAGGTGCGGGACGTGCATCCGACGCATTACGGCCGCATCTGCCCGATCGAGACGCCGGAAGGACCGAATATCGGCCTGATCAACTCGCTCGCCACCTACGCCAAGGTGAACAAGTACGGCTTCATCGAGACGCCATACCGGCTGGTGCGCGACGGCGTGGTGCAGGATGGCTGGAAATACCTCTCCGCGATGGAGGAGGAGAAGCTGATCGTCGCCCAGGCCGACGCGCCGACCGACGGCAATGGCCGCTTCACCGGCGAACTCGTCTCGGTGCGCAAGCAGGGCGACTTCCGGCTGGTCAAGCCGGAGGAAGTGACGGCGGTGGACGTGTCGCCCAAGCAGCTCGTCTCCGTCGCGGCGGCGCTGATCCCGTTCCTGGAGAACGACGACGCCAACCGCGCCCTGATGGGCAGCAACATGCAGCGCCAGGCGGTGCCGCTGATCCAGGCCGACGCGCCGCTGGTCGGCACCGGCATGGAGGCCGCGGTGGCGCGCGATTCGGGGGCCACCATCGTCGCGCGCCGCGCCGGCGTGGTCGACCAGATCGACGGCGCGCGCATCGTCGTGCGCGCCACCGGCGAGGACGGCACCACCAAGGGCGTCGATATTTACCGGCTGCGCAAGTTCATGCGCAGCAACCAGAGCACCTGCATCAACCAGCGCCCGCTGGTGCGCGTCGGCGACCGCGTGGCGGAAGGCGACATCATCGCCGACGGCCCATCCACCGAACTCGGCGAGCTGGCGCTGGGGCGCAACGTGCTGTGCGCGTTCATGCCCTGGAACGGCTACAACTTCGAGGATTCTATCCTCATCTCCGAGCGCATCGCGCGTGATGACGTGTTCACGTCCATTCACATCGAAGAGTTCGAAGTGATGGCCCGCGACACCAAGCTCGGGCAGGAGGAGATCACCCGCGACATCCCCAATGTCGGCGAGGAAGCGCTGAAGAATCTCGACGAGGCGGGCATCGTCTATGTCGGCGCGGAGGTCAATCCGGGCGACATCCTGGTCGGCAAGGTGACGCCGAAGGGCGAGAGCCCGATGACGCCGGAAGAAAAGCTGCTGCGCGCCATTTTCGGCGAGAAGGCGTCGGACGTGCGCGACACCTCGCTGAAGCTGCCGCCCGGCGTGACCGGCACGATCGTCGATGTGCGCGTGTTCAGCCGCCGCGGCGTCGACAAGGACGAGCGCGCGATGGCGATCGAGCGCGCCGAGATCGAGCGGCTGGCCAAGGACCGCGACGACGAGAAGGCGATCCAGGAGCGCAGCTTCCTCAACCGGCTGCGCGAGCGGCTGCTGGGCCGCCGCGCGGCCGGCGGATTCAAGGGCATCAAGGCGGGCACGGCGCTGACCGACGAAGTGCTGGCCGAATACCCGCGCGGCGCGTGGCGGCACATCGGCGTACAGGACGACGCCGTGATGGCCGAGATCGAGACGTTGAAACGCGAGTTCGACGCTGCCGTGCAGCGGCTGCAGGCGCGTTTCGACGGCAAGGTCGAGAAGCTGCAGCGCGGCGACGAGCTGCCGCCGGGCGTGATGAAGATGGTCAAGGTGTTTGTCGCGGTGAAGCGCAAGCTGCAGCCGGGCGACAAGATGGCCGGCCGCCACGGCAACAAGGGCGTGGTCTCGCGCGTGGTGCCGATCGAGGACATGCCGTTCCTGGAGGACGGCACGCCGGTCGATCTGGTGCTCAATCCGCTCGGCGTGCCGAGCCGGATGAATGTCGGGCAGATCCTGGAGACGCATCTGGGGTGGGCCTGTGCGACGCTGGGGCGGCAGATCGGCGAGCTGGTGGAAGAATATCGGCGCACCGGCGCGGCGCGGCAGGAACTGCTCGATCGGCTCAAGGAAGTATACGGCGAGCGCGTCTATACCGACGAGATCGGGCATCTGAACGATGCGCAACTGGTCGAGCTGGCCGAGAACCTGCGCAAGGGCGTGCCGATCGCAACCCCGGTGTTCGACGGCGCGCGCATGGGCGACATCGAGGCGATGCTGGTGCGGGCGGGGCTGGACACGTCCGGGCAGGTGGTACTGGTCGATGGCCGCACCGGCGAGCCGTTCGAGCGTCGCGTGACGGTCGGCTACATCTACATGCTGAAGCTGCATCACCTGGTGGATGACAAGATCCACGCGCGCTCGATCGGGCCGTACAGCCTGGTCACGCAGCAACCGCTGGGTGGCAAGGCGCAGTTCGGCGGCCAGCGCTTCGGCGAGATGGAGGTGTGGGCACTGGAAGCCTACGGCGCGGCCTATACGCTGCAGGAGATGCTGACGGTGAAGTCGGACGACGTGTCCGGCCGCACCAAGGTGTACGAGGCGATCGTGCGCGAGCAGGACACGTTCGAGGCCGGCATTCCCGAGAGCTTCAACGTGCTGGTCAAGGAGCTGAAGGCGCTCGGCCTGAACGTCGATCTCGATATGCGGCCTGCGTGAGGCGGTCTGATCCGACTGAATGATGGCGGGCTGGCGCCGCGCCGGCCCGCCCGCAATCTCCCTTTGGGGGCGACACGATGAACGAACTGATGAAGATCCTGGGTCAGACGGGTCAGACCATGACCTTCGACCAGATCAAGATCCAGATTGCCTCGCCGGAGCAGATCCGCAGCTGGTCCTATGGCGAGATCAAGAAGCCGGAGACCATCAACTACCGCACCTTCAAGCCGGAGCGCGATGGGCTGTTCTGCGCGCGCATCTTTGGGCCGATCAAGGACTACGAGTGTCTGTGCGGCAAGTACAAGCGCATGAAGTTCCGCGGCATCATCTGCGAGAAATGCGGCGTCGAGGTGACACTGGCCAAGGTGCGCCGCGAGCGCATGGGCCATATCGAGCTCGCCAGCCCGGTCGCGCATATCTGGTTTCTCAAGTCGCTGCCGAGCCGCATCGGCCTGATGGTCGATCTGACGCTCAAGGAACTGGAGAAGATCCTCTACTTCGAGAGCTACGTGGTGCTGGAGCCGGGCCTGACCGACCTGAAGCTGCACCATCTGCTGACCGAAGAGCAGTTGATGGCCAAGCAGGATGAGTTCGGCGAGGACGCCTTCCGCGCCGGCATCGGTGCCGAGGCGATCAAGGGCATCCTGACCGGCATCGACACCGACGCCGAGAAGGTGAAACTGCGCGGCGAACTGAAGGAGACGACCAGCGAGGCCAAGCGCAAGAAGCTGGTCAAGCGCCTGAAGCTGATCGAGGCGTTCGCGGACTCCGGCGCCAAGCCCGAGTGGATGATCATGGACGTGGTGCCGGTGATTCCGCCGGAGCTTCGCCCGCTGGTGCCGCTGGACGGCGGCCGGTTCGCGACCAGCGACCTCAACGACCTCTATCGCCGCGTCATCAACCGCAACAACCGCCTGAAGCGGCTGATCGAGCTGCGCGCGCCCGACATCATCGTGCGCAACGAGAAGCGCATGCTGCAGGAGAGCGTCGATGCGCTGTTCGACAACGGCCGGCGCGGGCGCGCCATCACGGGCGCCAACAAGCGCCCGCTGAAGTCGCTGTCGGACATGCTGAAGGGCAAGCAGGGCCGTT
Source organism: Pseudomonadota bacterium (assembly GCA_021845835.1). The sequence goes on from JAJZVE010000058.1 coordinate 8,624, forward strand.
TCCGGCAGAACCTGCTCGGCAAGCGCGTCGATTATTCCGGCCGTTCGGTGATCGTGGTCGGGCCGGAACTGAAGCTGCACCAGTGCGGCCTGCCGAAGAAGATGGCGCTGGAGCTGTTCAAGCCGTTCATCTACTCGAAGCTGGAGAAATACGGCCACGCCACCACCATCAAGGCCGCGAAGCGGATGGTGGAGAAGGAGCGGCCGGAGGTCTGGGACATCCTGGAGGAGGTGATCCGCGAGCATCCGGTGATGCTGAACCGGGCGCCGACGCTGCACCGGCTCGGCATCCAGGCGTTCGAGCCGGTGCTGATCGAGGGCAAGGCGATCCAGCTGCATCCGCTGGTCTGCACGGCGTTCAACGCGGATTTCGACGGCGACCAGATGGCGGTGCACGTGCCGCTGAGCCTGGAGGCGCAGCTGGAAGCGCGCGTGCTGATGATGTCCACCAACAACATCCTCAGCCCGGCGAACGGCAAGCCGATCATCGTGCCGAGCCAGGACATCGTGCTCGGCATCTACTACCTGTCGCTGGAGACGCCGGAATTCCGCGCCGTGCCGGACGAGCGCGCGCCGGCCTTCTCGACTCTCGGCGAGATCGAGCATGCGCTGCAGGCCGGCGTCCTGCGCATGCACGACAAGATTCGCGTGCGTCGCACGGCGATCATGCCGGACGGCACGGAACAGGTGCAGCGGGTGGTGACGACGCCGGGCCGCATGCTGATCGGCCAGGTGCTGCCGAAGGACCGGAACGTGCCGTTCAGCCTGGTGAACCGCCAGCTCACCAAGAAGCATGTCTCCGACGTGATCGACGTGGTCTATCGCCATTGCGGGCAGAAGGAATGCGTGATCTTCGCCGACCGGCTGATGGGCCTCGGCTTCGGCCAGGCGTGCAAGGCGGGGATCAGCTTCGGTAAGGACGACCTCATCATCCCCGAGGAGAAGTGGACGCTGATCCACACCACCCAGACGGAGGTGAAGGAGTTCGAGCAGCAGTACCAGGACGGGCTGATCACCGCCGGCGAGCGCTACAACAAGGTGGTCGATGCGTGGTCGCGCTGCACCGATGCGGTGGCGTCGGCGATGATGCGCGAAATCTCCAGGCAGGAACCCGGCAAGCCGACCAACGCGGTGTGGATGATGAGCCATTCCGGCGCGCGCGGCTCGCCGGCGCAGATGCGCCAGCTGGCGGGCATGCGCGGGCTGATGGCCAAGCCTTCGGGCGAGATCATCGAGCAGCCGATCATCGCCAACTTCAAGGAAGGCCTGACGGTGCTGGAGTATTTCAACTCCACGCACGGCGCCCGCAAGGGCCTGGCGGACACCGCGCTGAAAACGGCGAACTCCGGCTATCTGACGCGGCGCCTGGTCGATGTGGCACAGGACTGCATCATCGTCAGTGACGACTGCGGCACGCAGCGCGGCCTGACCGTGCGCGCGGTGATGGACGGCGGCGAGGTGGTCTCCAGCCTTGCCGAGCGCATCCTCGGCCGCACCACGGCGGAGGATGTGACGGATGCCGCCACCGGCGAGGTGATCGTGGCGGCGAATGTGCTGATCGAGGAGCCGGAGGCCGAGCGCATCGAGAAGGCCGGCGTGGAAGCGGTGAAAATTCGCTCGGTGCTGACCTGCGAGGCGCCGGTGGGCGTGTGCGCGCACTGCTACGGGCGCGACCTGGCGCGCGGCACGCCGGTGAATGTCGGCGAGGCGGTGGGCGTGATCGCCGCGCAGTCGATCGGCGAGCCGGGCACGCAGCTGACCATGCGCACCTTCCACATCGGCGGCGCGGCGCAGCGCGGCGCCGAGCAGAGCAGCGTGGAGGCGAGCCACGACGGCACGGTGTCGATCAGGAACCGCAACGTCGTGCTCAACAGCCAGAACGTGCCGGTGGTGATGAGCCGCAACTGCGAGCTCGTGCTGGCCGACGAGAAGGGGCGCGAGCGCGCGCGGTTCCGCGTGCCGTACGGTGCGCGCCTGCTGGCCGACGAGGGCGCGCCGGTGGCGCGCGGGCAGAAGCTGGCGGAGTGGGATCCGTACACGCTGCCGATCATCACCGAGCGCGCCGGCAAGGTGGAGTATCTCGACCTGATCGACGGCATCACGCTGGTCGAGCGGGTGGACGACGTGACCGGCCTCACCTCGAAGGTGGTGGTGGACTACAAGCAGGCGGCGCGCGGCGCCGATCTCAGGCCGCGGCTGCAGCTGAAGGACGCGAAAGGCGAGGTGCTGCGGCTGCCGAACGGCACCGATGCGCGCTACTTCCTTGCGCCGGACTCGATCCTCTCGGTCGAGAACGGCGCCGAGGTGGCGGCGGGCGACGTGCTGGCGCGCATCCCGCGCGAAGGCAGCAAGACGCGCGATATCACCGGCGGCCTGCCGCGCGTGGCCGAGCTGTTCGAGGCGCGGCGGCCGAAGGACCACGCCGTCATCGCCGAAACCGACGGGCGCGTGGAATTCGGCAAGGACTACAAGGCCAAGCGCCGCGTCATCGTCAAGAACGACGAGACCGGCGAGGAGACCGAGTACCTGATCCCCAAGGGCAAGCACGTCTCGGTGCAGGAAGGCGACTTCGTGCGCCGCGGCGACCCGCTGGTGGACGGTCCGCGCGTGCCGCACGACATCCTGAAGGTGCTCGGCGTGGAGGCGCTGTCGGACTATCTGGTCAACGAGATCCAGGACGTGTACCGGCTGCAGGGCGTGAAGATCAACGACAAGCATATCGAGGTGATCGTCCGCCAGATGCTGCAGAAGGTGGAAATCCTCGATCCGGGCGACACGACGTTCCTGGCCGGCGAGCAGGTCGATCGCATCGACTTCGAGGCCGAGAACGCCAAGCGCGAGGCGGAGGGCGAGCGGCCGGCACAGGCGATGCCGGTGCTGCAGGGCATCACCAAGGCGAGCCTGCAGACGCACAGCTTCATCAGCGCAGCCTCGTTCCAGGAAACCACCCGCGTGCTCACCGAGGCGGCGACCGCCGGCAAGGTGGACACGCTGATGGGCCTGAAGGAGAACGTGATCGTCGGCCGGCTCATTCCGGCCGGCACCGGCAGCGTGATGAACCGATTGCGCTCGATCGCCGCCGGGCGCGACCAGGCGCGTGGCCTGCCGAAAGAAGGTGCGCCGGCGATTCCCGGCCGCAGTATCGCCGCGGAATAGCCGTTCCAGCGCGAAGGGCCGGGAAGGCCGGCGATGCCTGCATCGCCGGCCTTCCACTTTTCGGGGACTCAAGCCGAAACCGCCGCGTGCCGGGCCTTGACTCCCTACCCCCCGGCCCGTAGCTTCCGCGCCCTCGGCCGACCCCGGACCCGCCGGATGGCCGTCGATTGCAGGCACCAGCGCGTGCGGCGCCGCTTTCTGCCCCGGGCCGGGGTGAAAGCTCAGGCCGCGGGCACGGTCGGAACCCCGCAGGGTGGGCGCAGCCCGCCGGACTGCGGGGCTTGTCTGTGGCGGACGGGCGTCGGGGGCGCGGCGGTTGCGGAGCAGGATGAAAGAGGGTCTATGCCGACCATCAACCAGTTGATCGCCAAGGGGCGCGAGCCGCGCAGCGCGCGCAACAAGGTACCGGCGCTGCAAGGCTGCCCGCAGAAGCGCGGCGTCTGCACGCGCGTCTATACGACCACGCCCAAGAAGCCGAACTCGGCGCTGCGCAAGGTCGCCAAGGTGCGGCTGACCAACGGCTACGAGGTGGTCAGCTACATCCCGGGCGAAGGCCATAACCTGCAGGAACACAGCGTGGTGCTGATCCGCGGCGGTCGCGTGAAGGACCTGCCGGGCGTGCGCTACCATATCCTGCGCGGCGTGCTCGACACCCAGGGCATCGCCAAGCGCCGCCAGCGCCGTTCGCTGTACGGCGCCAAGCGACCGAAGTGAGGAGGGCGCCATGAGCCGCCGTCGCCGCGCGATCAAGCGCGAGATCCTGCCGGACGCCAAGTTCGGCGACATCGTCATCAGCCGCTTCATGAATGCGCTGATGTACGACGGCAAGAAGTCGGCCGCCGAGGGCATCGTCTATGGTGCGCTCGACGTGATGAAGAAGCGCGGCGGTTCGCAGGCCGATCCGGTGCGCATGTTCCACGAGGCGCTGGACAACGTAAAGCCGGCAGTCGAGGTGCGGTCCCGTCGCGTCGGCGGCGCCACCTATCAGGTGCCGGTGGAAGTGCGCACGGAACGGCGGCAGGCGCTGGCGATCCGGTGGATCATCGACGCGGCGCGCAAGCGCGGCGAGCATACGATGGAAGACCGGCTTTCCAACGAGCTGATGGATGCG
>JAJZVE010000059.1 GCA_021845835.1 Pseudomonadota bacterium
GACGCGGCGCGCGTCACGCCGAGCGGCCAACCTGACAGGTTCAGCGTCAGCTTCGGCAGCGCCGCCGGCAGCGCGGGGTTCGAACTCGACGCCAGCAGCGTGCGCAACCCGTTCACGCTGTCGGCGCTGCGCGCCTTCCGCTGTCCGGCGAAGCTGTAAGGGGATGAGATGTCAGGCAGCAGCGGCAGCTTCGTCGATTTCACCATCGCCCCCGATGCCGGCTTCCCGCTTTCGTTCGAACAACTGCGCGGCAGTGACGAACTGGGGCGGCCGTTCCGGCTCGAAATCGACGCCTCCAGCAAGACCGCGAAGGCCAACCTGACGGCGCTGCTCGGCCGCTCGGCGACGCTGTCGATCACGCTGCCGGACAAGAGCAAGCGGTACTTCAACGGCATCGTCGCGCGCGCCGGCTTCGAGGGCATGACCGGCGGCGCCTATCGCTATCGCTTCGAGCTGCGGCCCTGGATCTGGCTGCTGTCGCGCACGCAGGACTGCCGCATCTTCCAGAACAAGTCGGTGTGGGACATCATCACCCAGGTGTTCCGCGACGCCGGATTCAGCGACTTCTCCGACAGGCGCTCCAACCAGGCGGGATCTCAGGTGCTGGAATACTGCGTCCAGTACAACGAGACAGCGCTGGATTTCGTGACGCGGCTGATGGAGGTGTACGGCCTCTACTACTATTTCACGCACGCGCAGGGCCAGCATACGCTGGTCATGGCCGACGACCCGAACTCGCACACCGCGCTCGCCGATCCGCTGTCCTACGTGTTCAGGCAGACCGAGTACCGCACCACCGATGCGCATGTCTGGGGCTGGGGGACGGAACTGCAGCTGCAGCCAGGCGCCGCGACGTTCCGGGACTACAATTTCAGCACCCCGAGCGCGGACCTGACCGCCAGGTCCGTGCAGGCCGGCGGCCACCAGCATGGCGACTTCGAGATCTACGAATATCCCGGCCCGCACGGCACTGCGTCCGACGGACAGAAGCTGGCCAGCGTGCGGATGGAGCACTTCGCCGCCGAACGCCAGCGGCTGCGCGGCACCAGCAACGCACGCGAGCTCGCCAGCGGTCGCAAGTTCACCCTGAAGGATTTCGCGGACGCGTCGCAGAACCGCGAATACCTGGTGGTCGCAGCGAGCTACACCGTGGGAGCGGCGGAGGCAGTGCAAGGCACGGAGGGCAATATTGCCGACTCGTTCCGCTGCGCCTTCGTCGCCATCCCGGGCACGGCGCCGTTCCGGCTCGACAGCACGACGCGCTGGCCGGTGATGCGCGGTCCGCAGACCGCGAAAGTGGTCGGCGAGAGCGGCGAAGAAATCACCACCGACCAGTACGGCCGCATCAAGGTGCAGTTCCCCTGGGACCGCGTCGGCCAGAACGACGAGAATTCATCCTGCTGGATCCGCGTCGCGCAGATCTGGGCCGGCAGCAGTTGGGGTGGCATCCATATCCCGCGCATCGGCCAGGAAGTCGTGGTGGATTTCCTCGACGGCAGCCCGGACCGTCCGATCGTGACCGGCTGCGTCTACAACGCCACGACCACCGTCCCCTATGGCCTGCCCGACAACAAGACCCGCTCCACCATCAAGACCAATTCCTCCACCGGCGGCGGCGGCTTCAACGAGCTGCGCTTCGAGGACAAGAAGGATTCCGAGGAGGTGTTCTTCCAGGCGCAGAAGGACTACAACAAGGTGGTGCTCAACAACGAGACGGTGAAGATCACCCAGGACACCACGACCACGGTGGACAAGGGCAACTGCTCGGTGACGCTGAACCAGGGCAACAACTCGCTCACCGTCAGCCAGGGCAACAACTCGACGACGGTGAGCACCGGCAACGACAGCCTGACAGTGAGCCAGGGCAACCATTCCATCAGCGTGACCGCAGGCAGCAGCACGATCAGCGCCGGGCAGTCGATCACGCTCAAGGTCGGCGGCAACAGCATCACCGTCGATACCTCGGGCGTGTCCATCAACGGCGTCAGGATCGCGCTGTCGGCGAACGCGGAGCTGACCGCCAACGGCGGCGGCTCGATGACGCTGCAGGCCGGCATGATCAGCATCAACTGAGCAGACCGTGATGCCGGACGCCGAGTTCGCAGCGCTGCTGCAACGCGCCACCGTCGCCCCGGCGCTGCGGGCGGGCGTGGCCGCGCTGGCCGAGCACGCGCCGCTTGCGGCGACCTTCGGCGGAACCGACGCGCGCCGGCGCATCGAGGCGATCATCGGCGAGCTCGACCGCGTCATCGCCGCCCAGCTCGACCTCGTGCTGCACCATCCTGAGTTCCAGCAGGTCGAGGCGAGCTGGCGCGGATTGCGCTTCCTGGTCGGCAGCACCGAAACCGGGCCGACGCTGAAGATCAGGCTGCTGGACATCGGCAAGCGCGAGCTGGCGCGGTCGCTGCGCAAGTTCCGCGGCACCGCATGGGACCAGAGCCCGCTGTTCCGCCGGGTCTATGAGGAGGAGTACGGCCAGTTCGGCGGCGAGCCGTTCGGCGTGCTGGTCGGCGACTACTTCTTCGACCAGCGGCCGGAGGACGTGCAGTTGCTGGCCGACATCGCGCAGGTGGCGGCGGCGGCGCACGTGCCGTTCATCGCCGCGGCGGCGCCGTCGGTGATGCAGATGGAAAGCTGGGCGGAACTCGCCAATCCGCGCGACCTGTCGCGCATCTTCCTCACCCCGGAATACGCCGCCTGGCGGTCGTTCCGCGACGGTGAGGACGCCCGCTATATCGGCCTGTGCCTGCCGCGCTTCCTCGCGCGCCTGCCGTATGGCGCACGCACCGAGCCCGCCGACGGCTTCGATTTCGAGGAGGATGTCGAGGGACCGGACGCCCGCCGCTATCTGTGGGCCAATGCCGCCTACGCGATGGCTGCCAATATCGCGCGCGCATTCAGCCTCTACGGCTGGTGCGTGCGCATCCGCGGCATCGATGGCGGCGGCGCGGTGGCGGGGCTGCCGGTGCTGACCTTCGCCACCGCCGACGGCGACGTGGACCGCCGCTGCTCGATCGAAGTGGCGCTGAGCGAACGGCGCGAGGCGGAGCTGGCGCGCAACGGCTTCATCCCGCTGGTGCATCGCCGGGGCGAGGACTGCGCCGCCTTCATCGGCGCGCAGTCGCTGCAGCGGCCGCAGGAATACAGCGACCCGGCGGCGACCGCGAACGCGGCGCTGGCCGCGCGGCTGCCGTACCTGTTCGCCTGCTGCCGGTTCGCGCACTACCTGAAATGCATGGTGCGCGACAAGATCGGCAGCGCCCGCGACCGCGGCCAGTTGCAGAACTGGCTGACTGCCTGGTTGCGCGGCTACATCGACGGTTCGCCGGACGATTCCACCGAGCAGTGGAAGGCGTCGCATCCGCTGATCGAAGCGGAAGTGACGGTGGAGAGCAGGGAGGATCTGCCCGGCCAGTACGAGGCGCGCTTCTTCCTGCGCCCGCATTTCCAGCTCGAAGGCCTGACCGCCGCACTGCGCCTCGTCTCGCGCCTGCCGGCGCAATGACCGTTTCCGCGACAAGGAGGGGACCGTGGCGACCGACATCCTGATAAGGATCAAGAAGGACGGCAACTACCTCGGCATGGCCGGCGACAGCCAGTCGAAGGTCGACAAGTCCGACGAGCTGACCAAGGATTTCACACCGGGCAAGTTCGTCGAGATCGACGACTTCGACTTCGGCGTCAGCCTGATCGACCGGGACTCCCCGGACGACGACCGCGAGGACGATGGCGACGGCGGAACCGGCAACAGCGGGCGCAAGGGAAAGAAGGCCAAAGACGGAAAGTTCGTGAAGTTCACGCAGGGCGCCAGCCTCACCGCGGGACCCGGCCAGTCGATCTATCCGGTGACGTTCGACGAGGTGTCGATCACCCGCCAGATGGACTCCGCGTCGCCGCTGCTGCTGCAGAGCTGCTTCAACACCAGGTCGCTGAACCAGGTGACGGTGGTGAAGCGCAAGGTCGCCGGCAGCGGCGCGACGCTCGGCCACATCCCTTATCTGCGCATCGACTTCGACGACGTGCTGATCACCGATCTCAGCTGGGACGTGAACGACCAGGTGATGAAGGAGAAGCTGAAGTTCGTCTATCGCACCGTCACGGTGAAATACCGCCCGCAGAACAACGACGGCTCGCCCGGCGTGGTCATCAACGCCGGCCCGCTGTCGCTGGTCAAGACAGCCGGCGCCTGACCCGCCGCCTCAGCCCAGCGCGCGCATGATCCGGGCGGCGTCGCAGCCGGCGCCGCAGGGCGCGCTGCGCACCGGATCGAGGCCCAGCGCCGCCATCTGACGCGCCAGCGCCGTCGCCGGCAGGATGCTCTGCAAGGCCGGCAGCGCAGTCGCCGCCGGCACCTTCCAGTTGACATCCGCAAGCTGCCGCACGCCCTGCGAGGCTGCGGCCTGCAGCACCGCCGGCGGGGCGATCGTCGTCGGGCAATAAGGCAGGTTGTCGGGCGGCTGCGGGTGCTGGCGCAGCAGCCGGTCCGCCGCTTCGGTCCTCGCCGCCACCGCGCGTTCGACGTTCGCGTAGCCCGCCTTGACCGGATCGACGCCGAGGCTTCGACGCAGCCGGTCGATCGCCGAGAGCAGCGACTGCAGCCGGCCCATGAACGCGGTTTCGGCGAGCGGCGGCGGCGCGAGATTGCGCAACCGGCGCACCGCCTCCGCCAATTTTGACAGCAGCGAGTCCGGCGCGTCGAGCGGCACGCCGAGCTGCGCGGCGGACGCGATCAGCGGCGCCAGATCGCGCACCTTGCGCAGCAATGGCTGCCACTGCGCCATCGGCCGCCCCGCCGGCTGCGAATACGCCTCCACCTGCTCGGGCGACGGGTCGAGCAGCCCCGACTTCGCTGCCTGCTGCACCGTATCCGCCGCCTCGCTCTGCGCGGCGAGGCGCTGCCACGGGCCGGGGTCGGGCGCCGACGCGGTTTCGGCGAGCGGCTTCAGCCGCGCGTTCAGCGTCGCCACCAGCCGGGTCAGCTTCGTGGCCTGCCCGGGCTGCAGCGGGTCGATGCCGAGGTCTTCCGCCTGCTTGCGCAGCGTGCCGAGCAGCACCAGGGTTGCCGTCTCGGCGCGCCCGAGCTGCGGCGACGGCAGCCTGGTCGCGAGCCATGTCGGGTCGGGCTGCCACGCAGCGGCCGGCAGGCCGCGCGCCGCCAGCCAAGACGCGGCCGCGGCGACCGCCGCCGTCCGCCGCTGCTGCGCCTGGTTGCCCGGCCCGCCGTTCGGCTCGTTGTCCGGCCGGGCATCCGCGGCGGTTTCCTGCAGTTGTTGCAACTGCTGCTGCAGCGCCTGCATCGGCTGGTGGCAGAAGCAACTCATGCCGGATCCCCTTCGCGGCGAACATAACGCGGCGCGCACGGCACGTCGCGCTCGACCCGGGCGAGCGTGGTGCGCTACCAGTCGTGCGGTTCGCAAAGGATATCGGATCATGGGCCAGCCGGCCGCGCGCACCGGCGACAAGGTGCTGCAGGAAGGACCGCATTGCCATGCGCCGATCCATCCGGCCGCCCCGACGCCGACGCCGCTGCCGCACCCGCCGATGCCGCTCGCGATCATGCCGGCCTCGCCCGACGTGAAGATCGGCGGCGCCTTGGCCGCCCGCGTCACCGACCAGACGCAGCCCTGCAACATCCCGTCCTGCGTGCCGGGCGGCCCCGGGATCATCACCAAGGGCTCGGCGACGGTGATGATCAACAAGCTGCCGGCGGCGCGGGTCGGCGACATGACCGCGCATGCCGCCTGCGTCGGTCCGGTTCCGGGGCCGACCGGCACCATCATTCCGCCGGGCTGCCCGACCGTGCTGATCGGCGGCTGAGCCCCCTTGCGCCGCCGTCACTTCGCCGCCTTCGCGCCGCACTGCCCGCGCTGCGCCGCCGACGGCGCCGGCCGCCACCCGCTCCAGCTCGCCGATGTGCGGGCCGCGCAGGACGAGGACGTGATCGCCGGCATCCTGCACTGCTCCCGCCCGGAGTGCCGGCATGAATACCCGATCATCGACGGCGTCCCGCTGATCCTGCCCGGCCTGCGCCCGCTGCTCGCCGAGCGCGGCATCGAGCTGATGCTGCGCGACGACCTCGACCCGGCGCTGGAGAGCCTGCTCGGCGATGCGATCGGCCCGGCCAGCTGGTTCGACACGCTACGCCAGACGCTCTCGACCTACGCCTGGGACGGCTGGGCCGACCTCGATCCCGAGGAGCCGGTGGCACCCGATTCGGCGCCGGGGGCGGTGCGGCGCTGCCTCGCGCGGCTGCTCGACCTCGCCGGCCCGGGCCCGGCCGCGCGCGTGCTCGATCCCGGCTGCGGCGCCGGGCGCACCAGCTTCGACCTCGCCGCCGCCGCGCCGGGGGCGCTGGTGCTGGGCCTCGATCTCAACCTCGCGCTGCTGCGGCTGGCGCAGCGGGCGGCACGCGGCGGCACGATCAGCTATCCGCGCCGCCGCGTCGGCCTCGTCTATGACCGGCGGCACTTCGCCGTGGACCTGCCCGGCGCGGAGCGGGTCGATTTCTGGGCCTGCGATGCGCTGGCGCTGCCGTTCGCGCCTGGCGCGGCCGATCTGGTCGCGGCCCTCAACCTGCTCGACTGCGTGGCCGAGCCGGCGCGGCTGCTCGCCGAACTGGCGGCGGCGCTGGCGCCGGGCGGGCGGCTGCTGCTCGCCACCCCCTACGACTGGTCCGCCCGCGCAACACCGCTGGAGACCTGGATCGGCGGACACTCGCAGCGGGGCGCGCACCAGGGCGCGGCGGAGCCGCTGCTGCGCGCGCTGCTGACCGCGGACGCGCACCCACGCTCCGTGTCCGGCCTCGCCGCGCTTGGAGAGGACCCCGCCTTCCCCTGGCAGACGCGGCTGCACGACCGCGCCACCATGCGCTACGCGAGCCACCTGCTGGCGCTGCGGCGCGACGCCTGATCGCGCCGCCGGATCACGCCGCCGCGCCGTACGTCGCCGACGCGCGGCGCGCTGCGGCGATCGGCTGGCGGGTCAGCAGCAGGCAGACCGTGGCGCCGCGCGGCGGCAGGCCGCCGGCGATCAGGAAGGCGCCGTCATAGCGGCCGGTGCCGGCCACCACGTAGCCGGTGAGGATCGGCGCGAGAATGCCGAACAGGTTGCCGCCACTGACCAGGAAGCCGTTGGCCTTGCCGCTGTCGCCCGGCTCGGCAAGCAGGTCGTTGAGCAATGCGATGTTCAGCCCGACCGCGCTGGCGATGCCGGTGAGCGAGACCGTGAACAGCAGCAGGATCAGGCGGATGTCGGCGACGAACGGCACCGCCAGGATCACCGCCGAGACCAGCATCATGCCCGCCACCGTGTACCGCCGCTGCCCGCCCGCAGCGCCGCGCGCGCGCAGCATCCGGTCGCTCAGCCGCCCGACGAGCATGGTGCCGAGCACCGCGACCGCGTACGGCAGCGCGCTGTAGAGGCCGGTCTGCAGGATGCCCAGATGCCGCGTCGCCTGCAGATAGCTCGGCATCCAGGTCAGGAAGAGATACTGCGCATAGACGGCGCAGCCCTGGGTGACGAACAGCGCCCAGAGAGTTCGGTTGCGCAGCAGCGCCGGCAGCCCCGCCCCGCGTCCCGCCCCCGCCTCCGGGTCGGCGCCGCCGCCTCGCTCGCGCAGGATCCGTGCGCGCTCGGCCGCGCCCAGATAGGGCGAGTCCTCGGGACGGCGGAACCAGGCAAGCCAGACTGCCAGCCAGATGAACCCGGTCACCCCGGCGGCGATGAAGCCGGCGCGCCAGCCGAACGCACTGGCCACCGCCCCTACCAGCACCGCGCCGAAGGCCGGGCCGGCATAGCCGCCGCTGTTGAACACGACAGTCGCGAGACCGCGTTCGCCGCTCGGGATCCACTCGCGGATCACCCGCCCGCCGGACGGGTAGGTGGAGGCTTCGCCCAGGCCCATCGTCAAGCGCATGACGAAGATGGCGGGATAGCTACCGGCGAGGCCGGTCAGCACGGTCGCGAGCGACCACAGCGCCATGCCGCCGGCGGTTGCCCAGCGCGTGCCGAGCCGGTCGATCGCCACCCCCCACGGGATCAGCGCGACCAGATAGGTCCAGAGGAACGCCGAGAACAGGTAGCCCATGCCGACCGGCGAGACATGGAACTGCGCGGCGATCGGCGCCGCCGCGACGGACAGCGCCACGCGGTCGACATAGTTGATCGTACAGCCAGTGAACAACAGGACATAGATCCACGCTCGCGCACTGCGCATTCTCCTCCCTCCCCCAGCCGGGCGCCGTTGTGACCGGGCGCCTTACGGCCGTGCCTGTTGCCAGCGTGGGCCGATCGACCCGAAGATGGCAATGGGAATGCGCCGCGGCTCAGAACACCAGCAGCCCCGGCGCCACCGCGCCGAACAGCGCCAGCACCACCCCGATTGCGCCCATCACGTAGCCGAAGCGCAGCAGCAGCTTCGCCGCGGTGATCACCGAGGCGGTGGACAGCACGATGCCCAGCTCCAGCGCCGCCGCGGCGTTGTCGAAGGTGTGCGCGCGCTCCAGGTCATTTTGCCGCCGCTCCTCGTAATGGCGGGCACGGGTGGACAGCACCGCCTTGCCGGTCTCGGGATCCTTCTCGTAGTGCTGCTGGTCGGCGTCCAGCCGCGTCAGGTAGTGCTGGCGCAGCGCCGCCCGGTCGGCGCCCGCCGGCGCGTCGAGCGACGCCGCGAGCTGCTCCAGATCGTGCGCCACCGCCGCGCGCACCGATTTCGCCTGGTATTCGTTCCAGGTGTCGGCGGCCAGGATGGCGTTCTCCTGCACGGCGATGTCGGCGCGCTTGGCCTGCTGCTCGCAGACCGCGAGAATCGCCGCCAGCACCGCGATCAGCAGCGCCGCCTGCTTGTTGCCGTGCTCGACCGCATGCTCGGCGTGTCCGGCGTGCTCCTCGATCTTCATGCGCCCCCCGCTGGCTTCTCTCCGCGCAGTGTAGGGGGAACGGCCGCGGAAAGCAGCCGGTACGCGGCGAGGCGGGTACGTTCCGGCGCGAACATGACACCGGCGTGAGAATTCCGTTGACCGGGCAAACGCAATCGCCGAAATGAACGGACCACGCGGGGGCGAACGTGACCGGGCGAGGGAACGCATCAATCCTGGAGGCCCTGCGATACGTCCCATTCGGCGCTTTCCTTGGCCTGCTCGCCGTTCCGGCAGCGGCGCAAACTCTGCCCCCCGCCGCGCTGCAATCCGTGCCGCCCGGCTCGCCGCTGCCGCGCGTGCTGCCGGAATTGCCGCCGCCGGTCGCGTTGCCCACGCCACCGGCCGCCCCGCCGGCCGGCGCCGCGGTGCCGAACGCCACCGTCCGCATCGCCAGCGTCGCCGTCGAGGGCGTCACCGCCTATCGGCCGGCCGACATCCTCGCACTCGCGCCCGGCCTGACCGGTCCCGCCGTGCCGCTGGCGCAGATCGAGGCGGCGCGGCAGGCGATCCTGCAGCACTACCGCCACGACGGCTACGTGCTCAGCACCGTCGCCGCCTCGATCGACGCCGCCGGCGCCCTGCGCTTCGTCGTCACCGAGGGGCGCATCGCCAGCGTCAAGCTGTCGCGCGACATCGGCCCGGCCGGCGTGCAGGTGCTGCGCTTCCTCAGGCGCCTGACCGAAACGACGCCGATCGACGAGGCGACGCTGGAACGCTACCTGCTGCTGGCGCAGGACGTGCCGGGCGTCACGCTGCACGCCGTGCTGCAGCCCTCCACGGAGGAACCCGGCGCCCTCAACCTGATCGCGGACGTGAGCCGCGCCCCGGTGAGCGGCCTCGTCACCACCGACAACTACGCCTCGCCCTATACCGGCCCGATCGAGTCGCTGCTGGTCGCCAATCTCAACAGCTTCTCCGAATACGGCGAGCAGACGCAGATCTCGCTCTATCATACCTGGCTCAACAGCCAGACCTTCGGCCAGGCATCGACGGAAACGTTCATCGGCGATTCCGGCCTCAAGGTCAGGCTGTACGGCGGCGACGGCGAGGCGCTGCCGACCGGCACGCTGGCCGCGGAGAAATACCTCGGCATCACCACCGTGTTCGGCGCGGTGCTGACGTATCCGATCATCCGTGTGCGGCAGCAGACGCTTAACCTGATCGGCAGTCTTGATGCGGTGGACAGCGATATCCATACATCCGGCGGAAGCAGCGCCGATTCGCTCAGGGTGGCGCGCGTCGGCGCCAATTATGCGCGGTCCGATCTGCTGTTCGGCGACGCCCGCTCGGCGGTCAATTCGCTCGCGCTGCGGGTCTCGCAGGGGCTGCCCGTGCTCGGCGCCTCGGCCAACGGCGGCGCCGCCCTGCCGCGGCCCGGCGAGCGCATCGACTTCGTCAAGGTGGACGCACAGCTCAGCCGCACCCAGGTGCTGTTCTCGCCGTGGCAGGACGCAACGGTATCGGTCATGGGCCTGCTGGCCGGCCAGTTCAGTCCGCAGATGCTGCCGCCGGCCGAGGAATTCTATCTCGGCGGGCTGCAGTTCACCCGCGGCTATTATTCGGGCGAGGTGTCCGGCGACAAGGCGCTGGCGGCAACGGCGGAACTGCAGCTCGATACCAGCCTCGACCTGTCCCGGCTCGGCCTGCCCGATCCGCTGCCGACGCAGTTCTACGCCTTCTACGACTGGGGCGAGACCTGGCAGAACGACCAGCAATCGCTGCAGGTCCACATCAACTCGGCCGGCGGCGGCGTGCGCGTCAATGCCACGCGCTACGCCGAAATCGACGTGATGGGTCTCGGCCGGCTCAATCGCTACCCGACCGGCGCCGGCGCCGGCATCAGGCCGCTCGGGCCGGCGGCGTTCTTCTGGCGCGTGCTGGCACGGTTCTGAGGGGGCAGCGATGACGCCAACCGCCCGACCGTTCCGTGCCGCCCTGCTCACCGGCACCGCGCTGCTCGCGCTGCCGCTCGCCGCGCATGCCCAGCCGGCGCCGAACGCGCGGCCGGTCGGCGGCAGCGTGGTCGCCGGCAGCGCCGCCATCAGCCAGGGCGCCACCGCCACCACCGTCACGCAGTCGAGCCAGCGCGCCGCCATCAACTGGCAGAGCTTCGACGTGGGCGCGCAGCAGAGCGTGCAGTTCCGGCAGCCCTCGGCGAGCGCGGTGGCGCTCAACCGCGTCACCGGACCGAACCCGTCGCAGATCGCCGGCAGGATCGACGCCAACGGGCAGGTGATCCTGATCAACCCGGACGGCGTCACCTTCTATCGCGGCGCCCAGGTCAACGCCGCCGGCTTCGTCGCCTCCGCCGCCGGCCTGACGAACCAGGCGTTCATGGCCGGCGGCAAGGCGTTCGACCAGCCGGCGCATCCCGGCGCGCGCATCGTCAACGATGGTACGATCACGGTGAAGCAGGCCGGCCTCGCCGCCCTGGTCGCGCCGCGGGTCGCCAATTCCGGCGTGATCACCGCGCAGTTCGGCCATGTCGTGCTGGCCGGCGCGCGCACCGCGACGCTCGATCTTTACGGCGACGGGCTGGTCGCGCTCGACGTGACCAACCAGGTGACGCAGACGCCGAGCGGCGCGACCGCGCTGATCACCAACACCGGCACCATCCTGGCGCAGGGCGGCAGCGTGCACCTGACCGCCCGCGCCGCCGACGGCATCGTACAGACGCTGGTCGATGCCGGCGGGCGCATCGCCGCGTCGGCGCGCAACGCACCGGGCGGCACCATCGTGCTCGATGGCATCGGCGGCAACATCACCGTCAGCGGCCGGCTGATCGCGACCGGCACGCAAGGCGGCAGGATCGAGGTGCTGCCGAGCGGCACGGCAACCGTCGCCAGCACGGCGCGGCTGAATGCCTCGGGCAAGACAGGCGGCGGCGTGGTCGCGGTCGGCACCACGCTGGCGCGCGCCTCCGGCGGGCCGGCGGCGGCCGGCGCGCCGCGCTCCGCCGCCACCCTCGTGCAGGCCGGCGCGCGCATCGCGGCGGATGCGACGCGGGCCGGCCCCGGCGGGCATGTCACCGTGCTGTCGAACGGCACCACCGACATGAACGGCCGCATCACCGCGCGCGGCGGACCGCAGGGCGGCGACGGCGGCGTCGTGGAACTGTCCGGCAACGTGCTGGGCTTCGCCGGCATGGTCGATGTCGGCGCCGCGGCGGGCACGCCCGGCACCGTGCTGTTCGACCCCGCTACGCTCGTCATCGGCACGACCAACAGCTTCGGCACCGGCGGCGCCACGACCAGCATCCTTGCCGGCCTCGATCCGAACACGACCGACACGGTCAGCGCCGCCAGCCTGTCCGCGATCACGTCAGGCAGCATCGTGCTGCAGGCGAAGACTCTGCTGGACGTGACCAGCCCGGTCGTGTTTCCCGCCACTGCCGCGGTCAACGTCACGCTGCAATCCGGCGCCGATCTGACGGTCGAGAAGACCGCCGAGGTCGCCGGCGGCACCGCGAGCGTCATCACGCTGCAGGCCGGCTACGATTTCGCAAACCATACGATCACCTCCGGCCAGGGCATCCTGACGCTGGTCGGAACGGCAACCGTCTCGGGCGGCCAGGTGACGCTGCAGGCCGGCAACGGGATCAATCTCGGAAGCGCCAACCTTGTCGCCGGCACGCTCGACATCGGCACCGTCAAGGGCGACGTGACACAATCGGGCGGCACGGTGAATGTCGGCCGGCCGACATTC
>JAJZVE010000060.1 GCA_021845835.1 Pseudomonadota bacterium
TCAGGAAGGTTTAGGCAACTGGAGACTGCGCCTGCAATGTTTTTTTCATGTGCGACGCCCACCGGCGGTCTCAATTGCCGCGCCAGTGGCGCGTATTGGCGTAAAATTACGACGATGCGCGAAAACCTGACATGCGTTGCGGTTGGTGCGACACATGCCGCGCTGTATCGGCCCGCAGCCGCGACAACGTGAGCAAAGATCGGGAACCGAACGCTGCGGCGGCGGTTGTTCGCGTGCAGATCGGATCGGCGAGCCGGTCCGGTCTGGCAGCCTTCCGGTTTCCCCCCTGGCGCTCCGTCGATCGGATCGCCGAACTTGGCGGCATCCATGCCCCCCGGCCCGGCGCGCGTCGCCGGGCCGTCGTTTTGCGTGCCGCGCCGGCGTTTACGTGCCCGTATGCGCGAGCGACAGCGCCATCTGCACCGCGGTGTCGGCCTGCAGCAGCCCGGCGCCGACGGCGAGGCCGGCGCCGTTGGCCGGTGCGGCGGTCTGGTCCAGCACCTGCGTCAGTTGCGCCGGGGTCAGCG
This sequence comes from Pseudomonadota bacterium, assembly GCA_021845835.1. Next base: position 528 of record JAJZVE010000060.1, read on the forward strand.
CCGGGTCGGCCTGCAGCACCAGCGCCGCCACGCCGGCCGCGTTCGCCGCTGCCGCCGAGGTGCCGAAGAACGGCGCCAGCGCGCTGGTCACGCTGCCGTCGGGCGCCAGAAAATCCACCTTGGCGGACGATTGCGGCTGCGCCAGCTTCGTGCCGTTGGCAGCGAACAGGAAAGTGCCGCTGCCCACCGAGGAGAAGCTCTCCGGCGTGTTGCTGCCGCCGAAGCGCGGCGCGGCCGTCCATGCCATCGCGCCCACGGTGTTGGCGCCCGGCACCATTTCGTGCCCGATCACGCTGCCCGACCCGGTGCCGGCGGCGGCGCTGGCGATGCGGCCGTTGCCGTAGGCGATGATCTTGAACAGACCGGGTGGCGTGGCGCCGCCATTGGCATAGAGCACCAGCCGGAAGCCGGTCGCGCTGCCGCTGTTGCTGTAGGTCAGCACCTGGTCCGGCGTGCCGCCGGTCTGGTTGACGGCGGCGAGCGCCACAGGATTGCCGTTCGCATCGAACAGCGCCATGCCGAGACTGTCGGCGCTGCCGCCGTAGGGCTGGTTCCATTGCAGGTCGAACAGGCCCTGGCCGCCGCTCGGGATGGTCACGTCAAGCCAGGGCTGCGGCGCGGCGACGCTGCCGAAATTCTGCACCGCGGCCCCCGCCGGCAGCTCCGGCAGCACCAGGTGCAGCGGCGCGAAATCCTGCTGGATGTAGTCCTGCCCCTGGTTGCCGGCGGCGGTGAAATAGCTGACGCCGCGCGCCACCGCCTCAGTCACCGCCGCCTGCACGGTGCCGCCGCTCTGGAAGAACGGCTCGTCCAGATAGGCCACGTCATCGACGATCACGTTGCAGCCGGCGGCGGTGAGGGCGGTGATGCCGGCGGCGAAGTCGGCTTCGCCGTTGGTTGCGGTGTGGAACAGGATCTGCGCGCCGGGGGCGATGCGATGCACCAGCTCGGCCATCGCCCGGCCCTCGTCATGGCTGCCGGCCGGGCCGTCCTCCAGCACCTGCACATTGGCCGGCAGGTCGCCGGCGGCCACGTCCGCCGCTGCGCCGCCGAGCACGTTGAAGCTGTCGGAGAGGATGCCGACCTTGATGCCGGCGCCGCTGACCCCGTACTGGCTGCGCGCGAGATCGCCGTTCACGGCCTGGTCGGCATGGTCGTCGGTGCGCGGCGCGGCGGCGCCTGTGGACGTGGCGGCGGCGCTGGCCGCGGGCAGCAGGCCGCCCAGCACGAAGCAGGGCGGCAGCAGCATGAGCACGTCCGGCGCCAGCGGCGGGGCCAGGTCGGGTGCCGCGGCGGCGAGGTCGGTGGTGTAATCGACGACAAAGGGGCGAGGCGCGGAGGCGATCGGCACGGGATGAGATCCGTCGCGGGGACCGTGCCGAACCTTGGGGCGGTTTTGCCACCGGGCACGCATCCGCGCCCGATGAGACTGGTCTCAAAAGGTTTGCGGACCGTTGCTGGACCTGGGGCGCCGCGGTCAGCCGCCGCGCGCCGCCGCCAGCTCGATCAGCCGGCCCCAGCGCCCGATCGAGTAGAGATGCGCGTAGATCGCCGCCACCCAGCCCATGCGGCGCCAGTCGAGATAGGTGGCGTCGTCCACTTCGGCGAGCCGCTCCGCCTTGACGATCTTGAAGCCGCGGATGCGCGCGCTGCCGCCGGCGGTGAAGTTCACCGTCGCCTCCTCGTCCTCCAGGATGCCGGCGGCATTGAGAGTGCTGGCGAAGCTGTTGGCCGCCACCATGGCCTCGCGCAGCGCCTTGGCGAAGGCCATCGCCTCGCCCAGCGCCGCCGACGGGCGGCCGTCCTCGAACAGCGGCACGCCGGCGTCGGCGCGCAGCTGCGGCGCGTCCGCCTCGACCGCGACGACCTGCGAGCGGCTGGCGGCGTCCTCGACGGAGATGAAAGGGAAGGCGCGCACATAGGCCGGGACATAGGATTCCGGCGTCCAGGTGCCGTCCGCGCGGATGAACAGGTTCTGCCCCTCGCGCAGGCCGAGCAGCGCGACCACGGTCGGGGTGGCGCCGCCGGTGAACAGCACCGGGAAGTGCTGCGCTGCCGCCTCGATCTCGGTCAGGCCGACCGGCACCGACTGCGCAGTGGCGGCGAACCCGACGCCCACGCTGCGGTCGAGCCGCAAGTGGCCGTGCGTCGGCGCGGCGACGGCGACAATGCGCCTGAAGAACAGCGGCAGCTGGGCGGCGGCTTTGGTCTGGCTCTGCGACATCCTGCGGCACCTTGACGGCGAGGGGGCGCGCACTGTGCCGCAGTCCTCGCGGAAAGGCGAGCGCACCGCCGCGCCGCATCAACGCAGGAACAGCCGGCCGGTGGCGTAGGAGATCCAGATGTGCCGCGGGCCGAGATAGTCGGCGCCGAGCAGCATTGCCACGCCGGGCAGGCGCAAATCGGCGATATCGACGCGCATGTCGTGCGCCACCGCGCCGGGCAGGCCGAGTTCGCCGAAACGATGCTGGCGGAAGTCGATCCCGCCCAGGCCGATGCCGACGCCGGTGCGCCGCGGGTCGCGCGCCAGCGCCGCGTCGGTGATGCCGAGTGTGGCAGCGGCTTCGCGCGCCAGCAGCGTGGTGCGCGCGCCGGTGTCGAGCAGGGCGCGCACGGTCACGCCATCGACCAGCACATCGACGAAGGCGAGGCCGGAGCGCGTGCGCGCGATCGGCACCGCGATGGCATCCGGCCACGGATCGAACCGCGCGCAGCCATGCGCGACATAGAGCGACATGCGCCCCGCCGGCAGATCGAGCTCCACCTCGAAGTGCGAGAGCACGTCGGCGCCGAGCAGTCCGGCCACGATCGGCCGCTGCCCCGGAAAGCCGGGCATCTCGCCCAGGCCGATGCTCTGGTCGGTGCGCACCACGTCGCCGACCGCGAACTGGTGCAGGCGCACATTGTCGGCGCGCACCGGCCCTGAGATGCCGAGCAGCACGCTGCCGTGCTGAGGATCGCGCGGCAGTTGCAACAGGTGCGCCGCCTGCGGCGTCAGCGTCGAGGCTTCGGCGCCGGTATCGACCACGAACAGCGCGGTGCGGCCGTTCAGGCTGACCGGCGCGAGCATGAAGTTGCGCACGTTGCGCAGCGGCAGATCGGCCTTGCGCTCCAGCGTGCAGCCGTCCGCCAGCCGCGGCGGCGGCTCCGCGGCGCAGGCGGTCAGGCCGAGGAACAGCGGCAGCACGAGCAGGCAGAGGAGGGCGCGGGGCATTCGCGTATGACAGGGTCTTTAGCATCGTGCCGGCAAAGACGATATGCGTCATTGCGCAACCGGCGGCCGGCACCGAGACGTGAACGCGGGTCTCGTCCGCGGCGGCGCGGCACTGGCAGGGGAACTTCGGGATACCTAAGCTCTTGGCGGTTGGCGCGATGGCCGTGCTGGCCGGACGGCGCCGGAAGGGATGTTGCATGTACGATGGTTTCCCGCGCCGCTGGACGCGCCTCACCCGCCGCATGCTGCTGCCGGACCGGCGGGTACGCCGCGCGCTGCGCCAGGTGGCGGACCTGGTGCCGGCCAGCCTGTTCGAGACGCTGCGGCCGGCGACCGGGTTCGCCGCCGCAGCGGCCGGCCGCGTGGTCGAGGTGAGCGACTTCGGCGCCAATCCCGGCCGGCTGCGCATGATGCTGCATGTGCCGCCGACGCCGCCGCGGCCGGGCGCGCCGCTGCTGGTGCTGCTGCATGGCTGCGGCCAGGACGCGGTGCGGTTCGCCGGCAGCTCCGGCTTCATGGCGCTGGCGAACCGGATTGGCGCGCCGCTGCTGCTGCCCGACCAGCAGACGGAGAACAACCAGCAGCGCTGCTTCAACTGGTTCCGCCCCGCCGACATACGCCGCGGCGGCGGCGAGGTGGCATCGATCCGGCAGATGGTGGGCGAGGCGCTGCGCCGCTTCGCGGGCGATCCGGCGCGCGTATTCGTCGCCGGCCTGTCCGCCGGCGGCGCGCTGACCGCGGCGCTGCTGGCCGCCTATCCGGACGTGTTCGCGGCCGGCGGCGTGGTCGCCGGGCTGCCGGTCGGCGCCGCCGACGACGTCCACAGCGCGCTCGCGCAGATGAGCCGTGCGCAGCGCACCCCGCGCGCGGAGTGGGTGGCGCGGGTGCCGCGGCGCGAGGGCGGGGGCTGGCCGCGGCTGTCGATCTGGCACGGCGAGGCCGACCGCACCGTCGATCCGGCCAACGGCGAATTGCTGGCGGCGCAATGGACCGGGCTGCTCGGCCTGCCGGAAGCGCCGGATATCGAGGAGCGCCCGGCGCCGCATCTGCACCGCCGCGTCTGGGGCGATGCGGTGGAGCACTGGCGCCTGGCCGGCTTCGGCCACGCCTTCCCGGTGGCCGACGGACAGCCCGCCGATCCGTTCGTGCTGCCCGCCGGCATCGCAGCCGCCGCAGCGATGGCACGGTTCTGGGGGCTGGACGCCGATTGAACACGCGCGCCGCGCTGCTGATCGAATACGACGGCGCCGGTTTCGTCGGCTGGCAAAGCCAGGACCGGGGCCTCGCCATACAGGACGTGCTGGAGGCGGCGGCGTCGCGTCTGGTTGCCGGCGCGCGCGTGCCGAGCGCGGTCGCCGGGCGCACCGATGCCGGCGTGCATGCCGAGGGGCAGGTGGCGCTGATCGAGCTGCCGGCGCCGTTCCCGCTGGCCCGGCTGCGCGAGGCGCTGAATTTCCACCTCAGGCCGCATCCGGTGGTGGTGCTGCGCGCCACGGCGGCGGCGCCGGGCTGGCATCCGCGCTTCGCCGCGATCGGGCGCGCCTATCGCTACCGCATCCTCAACCGCCGCCCGCGGCCGGCGCTGCTGGCGGGGCGGGTCTGGCACCTGCCGCGCCCGTTGGACGCGGATGCCATGCACGCGGCGGCGCAAACGCTGCTCGGCCGGCACGATTTCAGCGCCTTCCGCGCCGCCGCCTGCCAGGCCGCCAGCCCGTTGCGCACGCTCGACCGGCTGGACGTGACGCGCGACGGCGAGCTGATCGAGATCGTCGCCGCGGCGCGCAGCTTCCTGCACCATCAGGTGCGCAACATGGTCGGCACGCTGGCGCTGGTGGGCGCGGGACGCTGGCCGGTGGCGCGCGTGGCCGAGGTGCTGGCCGGGCGCGACCGCCGCGCCGCCGGCCCGACCGCGCCGGCCGAGGGGCTGTATCTGACCGGCGTGCGCTACGCGCGCGATCCGTTCGCCGAACCGAGGGAGGACGAGGCATGAACGCCGAGCAGCTGCGCGCCGTGCAGGCGCCGCTGAAGCAGGCCTATCGCGACGACCCGGCGCGGGCGCGCATCGCGGCGCGGGCGGAGGCGCGGCTGGAGGTGGCCGACATCGCCGCGGTGGTGACGCGCTGGCAGGGCGAGACGGTGGCCGGGCTGCATCCGGCGGCCGGCGGCAGCGGCGCGCTGGCGTGCTCGGCCGACATGCTGCTGCAGGCGCTGGTGGCCTGCGCCGGCGTGACGCTGCGCGCGGTCGCGACCGCGATGGGGATCACGCTGCGCGGCGGGCGCATCGTCGCGGAGGGCGTGTGGGACGCGCGCGGCACGCTGGCGATCGACAAAACGGCGCCGGTCGGCCTGACCGAGATCGCGCTGCATTTCGAGCTGGACACCGACGCCGATCCGGCCAGGGTGGAGCGGCTGCTGGCCAGCACGGAACGATTCTGCGTGATCTTCCAGACGCTGCGCTCGCCCCCCACATTGCGCATGACGCATGCGGTGCCGGCCGGCGGCTGAGCGGGGGTGACAAGAAAGTTTCACATTGCACCCCCTCTCGCGGCCCGGCGCCTGCGGTATGGAGGGGGATGATGCGAGTGGAGCGTGGCGCGATGCGGGCATTCACCAGGACGGCGGCCCGTGTGCTGGTGGCCGTGGCGGCGCTGGGCGTGGGCGCCTGTGCGATGGTCTCGGACGGGGTGGACCGGGCGTCCCAGTACGACGGGGCGACGCCGGGGACGGTGCCGGGCCATGTCGGCGAGCCGAGCGGCCCGCTGGACAACGGCCTGCTGCCGGAGCCGTGGGGCGACACGTCGTAGCCGCGGGTTTGCGCATGCCGCCAGCCTGACTATACCGGCGGCATGGAACGATTGCTGGCGGGCTATCGGCGTTTTCGCGCGACAGAGTGGCCGGAGCGGCGCAAGGTGTTCGAGACATTGGCGCGCGAGGGCCAGTCGCCGCGGGCGATGGTGATCGGGTGTTCGGACAGCCGCGTCGATCCGGCGATGATTTTCGGCGCCGGGCCGGGCGAGCTGTTCATCCTGCGCAACGTCGCCGCCCTGGTGCCGCCGTTCCAGCCCGACGCGCATTTCCATGCCACCAGCGCGGCGCTGGAGTTCGGCGTGCGGGTGCTGCAGGTGCCGGACCTGATCGTGATGGGGCACGGCATGTGCGGCGGCGTGCGCGCGCTGCTGGACGGCCCGCCGCCCGAGGCGAGCGACTTCGTCGGCCCCTGGATGCGCATCGCCGAGAAGGCGAGGCGCCGCGTGCTGGAATGCCGGCCGGCCGACCCGCAGACGGAATGTGAGCGCGAGGTGGTGAAGGAGTCGCTTGCCAATCTGCTGACGTTTCCTTGGATCGCCGGGCGCGTGGCCGACGGGCGGCTGCGCCTGCATGGGGCGACGTTCGATATCCGCTTCGGCAAGCTGTGGCTGTTGCAGGCGGACGGGGGGTTTGCCGAGGCGTGAGGCCGGAGGCTGATTGCACTGACCCTTCCACGTCATGCCGGTCCACGTCATGCCGGTGCAGGCGGCTGTGAAGAAAACTTCGATCAGTCGCGATGCTCGCTTCATCTTCCTCTCCGCCCCAAGCGCTACGGGATTCACACAAGTACGAAGTTTTGTGATTTTTCCGTATGTTAAGAATCTGTTTTGCCTATGAACGCTATACCGAGGCCGAAACGCAAAGCGACTCATTCGATTCGCTTTTCTATTTCGATTCCGTTGAGTATTCGGAAGTCCAAACGAAATTTGTGACTACCGTAGGCCCCAAGCGGGACGGAAAGGGAACAAGGTCGCGGGCTGATTTCTTCACACACTCGCTTTCGGGAATGACGTCGGACGGTCCGAAAATGCGGCGGCTGCACGAAGATACGCCGCGTCAGGGCGGCAGCAGCGCGTCCACCAGCACCTCGATTTCTGCGGCCACGCCGTCCTGCGCCAGTGCGGCCCGGATGGCGCGGCGCTTGGTGGTGAAGTGGTCGTCTTCGGCCAGCGGCACCGCGGCGGCGACGGTTTCCGCGTGGACGGCCGTGGCCGCGAGGTCGCGATGCAGCGGGTCGGCGGCGTCGTATTCGGGGATCGGCAGCGTCCAGACGAGATTGTCGAAGTCGCGCTTGTCGCGCTGACCATGCGGCTGGAGATCGGTGACTTTGGCCAGTACGGCGGCACTGTTGATGACTGCGAGAAGATAGGCGGCTTCTTCGTGGGAGTGCGCCGCGGCCCAGTAAGCCTTATGGTCCACGAGGGCATGTCCTCCGACGATGCACGCCGCGCTGAGTCGGGTACCCGCTTTCGTGTAGAGAACGCGAATGTTTGGCGCCCCGGGCTGCACAGACAGCTTGCGCATGTGGTCGATCTGCCGCAGCAGCGTCATGCGGGGCTGTCCGTTGGCGTCCTTGTTGCAATGCGCCGCCCATTTCGCCTCGACGTCACGCAACCATGCGGCCAGATGGCGATGCCCGGCCTCGCTTGCGGCGGCCGAGTCCAGCAGCTTCGCGCCGTCCAGGGGAATGACCGCCGTCACCGCGTCCAGCAAGCGGAACGGCGCTACCGTCTCGCCGAGGACAAGATGGCGCAGGAATTGCGCCTCGACAGGACCGTGCGGCGGTTCCACTTCGTTCCACGGATGCTTGTCGAGCGCTCCGGCGCGTCCGCGCATCCGCGGCGCGTCGCGCCGGCTGCCCAGACGGCTTGCCGGCTCCGGGTCCACGACGAAGAAGCGGCGCGGATAGATCGTTGCGCCATCCCGGAACCGCGCGCGGTACGGTGAGGCGCCGATCAGCGTGCGGATGCGCGGCCACGGCACGCGGCTGCGCGTGAGCGTGCGGGCCGCCTCGGCCTCGGTGGCGTCGCGGCGGGCAAGATGGCCCTCCAAGCGGTCGATCTCGGCGGGCAGCCCGCCCGTCTGGTCGCGCCGGCCGAACAGCACGCAGGTGCTGGTGGTGCTACTGCCGGATTGCGCTCCGAAGATCGGCCACACCCGCTCCAGCGCCCAGGCGCCGCTGATGCGAACGTTGACCCGGTTGAGGCGCCCGGCGCGCAGCGCGGCGAACACCGGCGCGTTCAGCACCGCGAACGGCAGCACGAAACCGATGCGTCCTTGCGGCGCGAGGTAACGCTCCGCCCCGCGCGCCCAGAACAGCGCGCACATGTCCTGCTGCGTGGCGAGATTGCCGCCTTCCCAAAGACCGTATTCCGACAGACCCTGACGCAGTCGGTCCTTCATGGCGGGGCTGAGGTGGCGATAGACGATCCAGGGCGGATTGCCGACCACCACATCCGCACGCTGCTCCGCGCGCGACAGCCAGATCGGGCGCACCAGGTTGCGCAGCACGAAGGTCCAGATGCCGTTGCGCCCCTCGCGATACAGCGTCTGCAACCGGCCGAACGTCGCGGCCAGCGCGTCCGCGTCGGCCGGCGCGGCACCCGCGATGCGTTGCAGACGGCGGCGCATCGAGTCTGTCGTCGTCTCGTCGCGCAGCCCCTGATTGAGCGCATCCAGCGCCTGCTCGAACGCAACCTGTTCCTCGGCGAAGCCCGTGGGAATCTGCAGCGGCTGGGCGCCGGGAACCTCGACCAGCACGTCGGCCCGGTCCAGGTAGCGGCGCAGGTTCCATTGCATCGCGTCGCCGAGGAACACCGGCACGGTCAGTTTGGCCCTCCGGTCCAGCACCAGATCGCCGAGCGCCAGCAGCCAGGTGACGCGCGCCAGCGTGACGGCGACGGGATGCACGTCGAGGCCGCGCACCTGCTCCGCGCAGGCTTGCAGGATGCGCGGCGCCGACCAGCCCGCGGCGCGGCCGGCAGCGATCAGTCGCCGGACGGCATGGAACAGGAACGTGCCGGAGCCGCAGGCGGGATCGAGCACACGCTGCGCGAGTGGCGCGTCCATCGCGTCCGTAACGACGCGGCCGGCGAGCCAGTCGGGCGTGTAGTATTCGCCGAGGTCGTGCCGCTCGTCAGGATCGACGAGGCTTTCGTAGAGAACCTTCAGTACGTCGGCCTCGACGTCGCGCAGGCGGAAGCGCGCGACCTGGGCCGCGACCTGGCGCACGAGTTCGACGCCGCCCGCCGACTTCAGCGGCCAGTCAAAGAAATCCGCCTCGACCGCACCCAGGATGCCCTCGTCCACCAGCGCCTGCCCGGACAGCAGCGCCGCCGGATTGTCCACCGACAGGTCGAGCACGCGGGCGGCGATCGCCTTCACCACGAACGTCAGATAGGTGTGCTGAAGGAACAAGGCGTCGCCGCCGACCTCCTCGCCATAGGCTTCGCGGAGCAGGCCGTCCCACAGGTCGCGCTTGAGCCGCACTTCGGGGTCGGCCTGCAACTGTGCCCACAGCGCCTCCAGCGTCATGCGCGACCGTGCGAAAGTGAGGCTTCCGCGGCCGAACGCCTGGGCGACGGTGCGCGGCTCCGGCAGCAGGTCCGGCCGCTCCGACAGCAGCGGCTCCAGCCACGCCATCAGTTCGTCGGGACGGTCCGGATCGGTATCGTAGCGGGCGAATTCCTGCAGCGTATCGCCCCGCAGCGTGTAGGCGATGAAGGTGGCCCCGTCGGTGGCAAGACCCGTCGCGGGGCGGGTGCTGCGCGAGCGTTCGGCCGCGTCCCTGAGATAGTCCGGCATGCGGGCATGCACCGCGCCGATCTCGCTGCGCAGGTCGCTCTTGATCTCGATGACGGTGGCACCCCAGAGCGTGTCGATGCGGCCGCTGTTGTCGAGAAGATAGACCTCGTGCGCGATCTCCTCGTACGGGGCGCCGAAACCTGAGTGCAGCAGTTCGGTGACATGGCCGCGCAACGCCTCGTGCCGAGGCCGCGCAGCAATGGCGCGCACGAGTTCGGGCAGTCTGTCTTGGCGCCAGGTCACGAAAGCAGGATGCGCGACGGTACCGGATTCGCCAAGCCTCGCGCGACTCGGGGTCTGCCTGCTAGATTCGCGAGATGCCCGATCTGCAGCCCGACCTGTTCGCGGCCCTGCCGACCCCTGCCGCCGAACGCGCGTGCGACGAGGTGGTCGCCATCATCCGTGCGCGCCTGCATGCGACGCTCGCGCTGGTGAAGGGGGCGGCGGCGATGCCGTGGCCGGATCTGCTGGCCATCATCCGCGCGGACAACGCCTTCCGCTTCGACAAGGACGCGCTGCCGCCCGAGGAAGGCGCGGCGCTGTGGGCCGCGTTCGACGCCGAGATGGAGCGGCTGTATGCCATCATGAACGCGGGCAAGGACCCCGATCCGGGCGATTAGGCGTCGGTCAGGCCGCCTGGCGCGGCGCCAGTGCCGCCGGCAGGGCGCCGATGGCGTGGTCGATCAGCCGCGCATCGGCGTCGGCCGGCAGTCCGTCGCGAATCGCCTGCGCCGCCGCGCTGGTGGCGATCTCGGCGGCCAGCATCCGCACCTCGTCCACCGCGGCCTTCTCGGCGGCGGCGATGCGGTCCATCGCCATCCGCTCGCGCCGGTGCGCCGCCGCCTCGGCGTCTGCCGCCGCTTCCTGCGCCACCCGCACCGCTTCCTGCTGCGCGCGTTCCAGCAGCGCGCGGGCCTCCGCCAGCGCCGCCTCGCGGCGGGCGCGCGCGTCCTGCAGCATCGCCTCGGCCTCCTGGCGCAGCCGCTGCGCCTCCGCCAGCTCGGCGCGCACGCCCTGCGCGTGCTTGTCCAGCAGCCCCGCGAGCGGCTGCCACAGCTTGCGGCCGAACACGACGAAGAACACGATGAAGGCGATCGCGACCCAGGTGCGCGGATTGGCGAAGAAGCTTTCTTCGTGCATGTCGCCCTCCCTACGCCGCCCGCGCGCGGCGCGCCGCCACGGCGGACGCCACCGCCCGATCCACCAGGCCACGATCGACCGAGGTGCCGGTCAGCCGCCCGACCACGGCGTGCGCCGTGTCCGTCGCCACCTCGCCCAGCGCCGCCAGCGCCGCGCTGCGCGCCGCGCCGATGCGTTGCTCGGCTGCCGCGATCTCTGCGTCGAGCTTCACATTCAGCGTCGCCGCCTGCGCCGCCGCGGCGGCCTTCGCCGCCTCCAGCGCCGTTGCGATTTCCGCCTGCGCGCCGGCGTGCGCCGTGCGCGTCGCCTGCGTCAGCTCGGCCACCGCCGCGTCCGCCTCCGCTTTCGCCTGGCGCGCCGCATCCAGGTCGCGGGCGATATGGGACGCCCGCTCATCCAGCACCGAGCTCACCTGCGGCAGCGCGAAGCGGGCGGCGAGGATGTAGAGCACGATGAAGATCAGCGTGCCCCACACCACCTGGCTCAGCGTCAGCGGGTTGGCGAAGTCGAGCTGCGGCATGCCACCCGCCGCGTGGGCGGCAGCCGGCAGCAGCAGCAGCAGCGCGGCCAGCAGCGCCTGCATCGGTGTCAGACGAACAGGATGATGAACGCGATCACCAGCGCATACAGCGCCACCGCTTCCGTGAGCGCGAAGCCCAGGATGGCGATGCCGAACACGCTGTCGCGCGCGCTCGGGTTGCGCGCCACGCTGGTCACCAGCGCGGAGAAGATCTGGCCGATCCCCATGCCGACGCCGAACAGGGCGATGACGGAGAGGCCCGCGCCAATCTGCTTTGCGGAAGCGAGATCCATGTATCCGGTTCCTTGGTGTTGCGCCCGAAATTTTCGGGATCGAGGGAGGGAGGCGAATTCGGACTCAGTGCAGATGCACCGCGTCGTGGAGATAGATGCAGGTGAGGATCGCGAACACGTAGGCCTGCAGCGTCGCGACCAGGATTTCGAAGCCGATCAGCGCGACGTTCACCGCGACCGCCACGGCGGCCGGCAGATAGCCGGCCCAGCCGATCGCGCCGAGCATGATGGTGAAGGCCGCGAACACCTCGGATCGG
>JAJZVE010000061.1 GCA_021845835.1 Pseudomonadota bacterium
TTGCGGACAAGGCGTGGTATCCAGACCTGACCGTCGCCGCCGGGCCCCTGATCCAGACCAACAACCAGCCGGTCGGATTCGCGGCCACGGTGGGATTCAACATACCACTCCCCTGGGGCCGTGAGGCCCCTGGCCAGCGGGAAGCCGAGGCGCGGCTTGGCGCGACACAGCAGCGCTATGATGCGGCCCGGCTGGAGATCGCGGGCGCCCTGAGAGAAGCGACGGCCAAACTGCGCGCTGCCCGTGCGACAGAGCGGCTCTTGCGGCGGGAAGCGGTGCCGCAGGCCCGAGCTGAGTTCCAAAGTGCGTTGGCTGATTACAGCTCGGGCACAGGCGAGCTCGTCACCGCCATCGTTGCCGAGCGCCACGTGCATGAGACGGAGATCCGGTTGCTCCAGGCACAGCTCGACGAGCAGATTGAGCTCGCCACCATCGAACAGCTGATCGGAGGTGACCTTTGATGTGGTCTGCCCTTATTGCATGTGTGCGGCGATCGGTTTCGTCGTGCTGGTGTGCGCCGAGGAGCTAAGGCGACGCCCAACAATTGCCACTTCAGTTGCTCGTGGTCCCTATGTATGGCGGCCAGTGCGATGGCCACGCCGCCCAATTCGTTCATTCTTGGGCGTGGCCTAAGGGGGGCGCGGCCCTGGAGATGATCGGCAAGGCGGTGACGGTCGCATTCGACAAGACCGGCACGTTGACCGCCGGCCAATCGGATCGGCCAGGGGCCGGGGGTCAATCGGTCTCGGGATCGCCTGCATGCGCGGCATCGAGGCAATGGCCGTGATCAAGGTCCGCCAGGGTGGCCAGGATGCGGCAGTCGGACGGCTCCTGACACAGATTGGCCGACGATGCCAGCGGTTGATCTCTTGGCGGCTTGCAAGCCGTGCAGTCCTGCATCGAACGGTTCCGGCGCGCTCGGTGCACCGGAAACGTCGTTGCGTGATCAAAGCCCCAGCCGTGATCCCGACCGATCTGCCAGGGAATCCGCAAGACCGCATGTCCGGATCGAGACCCGCCGCATCGACGTGACCTCGACCCAGGCCGCGCATCTCGCGCCGACTTGGCCCGGGGTGGCGCAGGTCTGCCGCCTGACCCGCCCCCGCCGGCTGCACGGCGAACAGAGTACCCAAACCGTCTATACCATCATCAGCCTGACCGCCGCCGAGGCCACGCCGGCGCGCCTGTTTGCGCTGGTGCGCGCCCATTGGGGGATCGAGAACCGCCTGCATTACGTGCGCGATGTCGCCCGGGGAGAGGATCGGGGCCGAATCCGCACCGGCGCGGCACCCCAGGTGCTCACCGCCTTGCGTAACACCGCGCTGACCCTCATCCGCCGCCGCGGGTTGACCCCAGCCCAGGCGTTCGACCACTTCTCCGCACACCGACACATAGCCATCAAGGCCGTCCGCCAGGAGAGAACCGAATGGCCCTGGCGATTTGATCTGGTCAAGTTACTCAACGACGCTATGCACGGCGTGCACGCTTGCCGTCGCTTCCCCGAACCCGCCTGGGGCGTTGCATGCCTCGCCCGAGCGCAGCACGCCAGCGTCACAGCACGTCGATCGGCACCCGCAGGTAGCGCACACCATTCTTGGCTTGGGGCCGGAAGTTCGCCGGCGCGGATGTTTACCTGCAGCGCGGGGATGATCAGCACGGGCATGGTCAGGGCGCGGTCGCGCGCGGTACGGAGTGCCACGAACTCGGCCTCGGTGACGCCGTCGTAAATATGGATGTTGTGGGCGCGCTGTTCGGCAACCGTGGTTTCCCAGGCGGCGGGCCGGCCGCCGGGACGGTAGTCGTGGCAGATGAACATGCGGGTCTCTGCAGGCAGCGCCAGCAGCCTGCGGATGGAGCGATAGAGGGTGGCGGCATCGCCGCCGGGGAAGTCGCAGCGGGCGGTGCCGGAATCGGGCATGAACAAGGTGTCGCCGACGAACAGGGCGTCGCCGATCAGGCAGGACACGCAGGCGGGCGTGTGGCCGGGAGTCAGCAAGACCTGGGCCTCGATGGCGCCGAGCCTGAAATGTTCTCCGTCGGCGAACAGGTAGTCGAACTGGCTGCCGTCGGCGTGGAACGCGCGGTCGAAGCCGAAGATGTCCTTGAACGCGCGCTGCACCGCGTCGATGTGCACGCCGATGCCGCTGCGTCCGCCAACCCCAAGCTTCACATAAGGCATCGCGGAGAGATGATCGGCGTGGACGTGGGTTTCCAGCAGCCAGTCGATGGTCGGGCCTTGGGCGCGGATACGGGCAATCACGGCCTCGGCGGCACGGGTTGAGGTGCGGGCGGATTTCGGGTCGTAGTCGAGCACCGGGTCGATCACCGCGGCGTGGTTCGTGGCGGGGTCGGTGACCAGGTAGGTGACGGTGCCGGTGTCGGGGTCGTGGAAGGCTTCGACGTTTGGATGGGAGAGAGACATGGTGCCTCCGGGATGTTGCAAGAACGATTGCTCATGGAATGGGTCTGAGGTGGGCAGATCCGCTCCGTTGCTTTACAGATCGGGCGGAATCACGGGATGCGCCGCGTATGTCTTCCGTCCGTTGCCTTCGGTAATGTAGCGATCCGGGATCATCGGGGTGCAGCACGAACCCTGCAGCCGCGCGATCGCCGACATGGTTGCGATCGCGGCCTGAAACCGGGTGGTGCCGGCGCTGTTGCCATGAGTGCCGAGACAGGCGAATCGCGGTTGGCGTGTTTCCCGGCTGGCCGCAGCTGCGTGAGATGACAACAGGAACCCGGAGGCGAGAACGACAGCAAGCGGCACGTCCCCGGGCCTGTGCGCTGGTCCTGACCACGCCAAGGCAACCAACGCGGATTGAACTGACACCGGACCCTCCGCGCGATCAAACGGCGACGCCGCGATAGCGGAACTCGGTCATCATACCGGTCATCATGTGGTAGAGATTGTGGCAATGGAACGCCCAGCGCCCCGGATTATCGGCGTCGAAGGCGATCCGCACGCTGCCCATCATCGGCTCGACGAGCACGGTGTCGCGCACCGCGCCCCGGATCGGGCGGCCATTGACCGCGATCACCTGAAACGCATGGCCATGCAGGTGGATCGGGTGCGCCATCATCGAGTGGTTCAGCAATTCCAGTTCGACCCGTTGTCCCGTCGTCAGCATCAGCGGCGTGATCCGTGGCCAGTATTCGCCATCGAGCGCCCAGGCAAAGGACATCATGCCGCCCGAAAGCACGATACGCCGGACGAGATCGGCGCGACGCGGAGCGAGTGGCCGGATGGCGACGAGCCTGAGTTCCAGCGAATTGTTCACCGGCGGCGCAGCCTGGGGCGCGCGTTCGGCGATCCTGGCAATATGCGCGCCACGATGCGCGAGAACGACGCCTGTGCGGCGCCGCGAGCCATTCAGCTGCGCGAGAACGGGGAACGCGCCGACAGTCGGCAGGTCGAGCAGGATGTCGAGCCGCTGGGCGATGCCGATCGGAAACTTCCGGCCGGGCACGGGCTGTACCCGATGCCCGTCAACGGCGACCACCCGCCCGCGCAGGGAACCAAGATCGATCCAGAAATGGCTCGACGATGTGCCGTTGATGATCCGCAGACGGATCCGGCCGGTGCGCTCCACCCGCACGATCTCCGGATCGGCGAGAGTCTGGTCGTTCGCCAGGAACGCGTCGTATTCGATGGTGTTGGGGTCCGCCATCCCCATCCCCATCCCGCCCCCGCCCCCGCCCATTCCGGCCATCATGCCGCCCATGCCCCGCGTGCCCATTCCGGCCATCTCGATGCCGGGCGCATCGCCACCCGACGTTGACGCCGTCGTGTTCGGCGCCGGCACATTTTCCACGCGCCGGCTCATCGCGTGCGCGGCGGCGGCGCTCATGCCGGTGAGCCCGGCGAGCAGGTCGTCGGGCGCGCGGAAGCTGAAATCGTCCAGCATCAGCACGACCTCCTGGCGGTCGTCGCGCAGCTCTGCCGTATCATGGACGATGAGCGGCGCCGTCATCAGGCTCTGCTCCTGCATCCCTTGATGCGAGTGCATCCAGAAGGTCCCGGGGATCGGCATGAAGTCATAGGCATGGACCTCGCCGGCGGCGATTGGCGGGGTCTGTGGCCAGGGAAAGCCGTCCTCGGTCCAGGGCGGGGGCTGGCCGTGCCAGTGTACGATGGTGTGCACGCCGGCCTCGTTTGCGAGATCGACGCGGAAGCGCTCGCCGGGTGCAAGGTGGATGCCCCGCTTTCCATCCGGCCCGGTCAGCCCGAACACGCGCGCAGGCTTGCCGTTCACCTCGAGGATTCGCGTCGCGGCGGAGAGCCGTTTCGGGACTGCGGCCGCGGCGCCCGCCGCACCCGCCTTACCGGGAACGGCGGGCAGCGCGCCGGCTGCAAGCATAAGGCCTGTGAAACCTTTGAGTGCCTGCCGTCTCAGTATCATGTCTGAAGTCCTTTCTATCGGGACGAAGTTGCCGCGACCAGGCGGCGATTAACGTAGTGGACGGTCTGGACAAACGAGCGGCGTTGCATTTTCTCGTCCCCCGGTCGACATCAGGGCGGATCAGTCGCGGGTGCCCGCCGTGGTCGAACGTCCACGCAAACCCCTGGGTCAGTCGCGTCGTCCCGAAAAGACGTATCTGGCCAACGCGACAACCCCGAAAATGATGAGGATCAGGACCAGAAGTCCAACCAGGCCGCCTCCCAACATCATGCCCCACCCCCAACCACCCATCATGCCGCTGCCCATCATGCGCCTGCTTCCCCATGGTTCGTTGCGTGTTCCCCGGATCGGCCCGACCACTGGAGGCGAGGCCGGTCAAGGGATCTCCGCGGCGCTCGATGACCGCCTGGCGTCGCTAATGCGACCGGGACCGGGTGCCCGTCGTCCCGGCCGGCGATCCGCCCATCATCGGGTAGCCCGCCCCGCGCCCCGTCCCGGCCGAGCCGCCCCGCATCGTGGTCATCATCCGCATCATGGCGATCATGGGGCCCATCATTCCGCGCCGGCTTCCCCGGGAAGCCATCATTCCGCCCCCCATCATCGCGCCACCCGCCATGCCGTTCCACCCCGGCGTGGCCCCGGCACGGTTGGCCTGGGTCGCCGATGTGGGCGGCGTCGGGGCGGTGCGCGCGGCCAGCGCCGGGACCACCCCAGCGGCCACACTTGTCGAAAGCAGCAGCACGGATAAAAGCTTCTTCGTGGGATTTCTCCTTGTTCCTGGCCCGGGCAAAGGCGCACGCGACGGCCCGACGGAGGTTCCCCGTGTGCCGCAGCGGCAGGACCTCGCCCGCCGAGGAAGACGTAGGGACCATGTGTCACCGGAGTTTGCCGGCGGGAGGCGGAAATGTGCCAAGTTTTGCCAAACTCGGCATCCGACATATCCGAACACAACTTCGTAGCGGCGGCCGGCGCGGCACCCGGCTAGACCACGGCCATGAACGAGGCCACGCATATCCTGATCGTGGACGACCATCGCGAACTCCGCGAACTGGTCCAGCGGGCGCTGCAACGCGAGGGCTTCCGCGTCAGCCAGGCCGCGGACGGGCGCGCCATGCGCAAGCTGCTGGCCGACAACCGGATCGACCTGATCCTGCTCGACCTCATGCTGCCCGGCGAGGACGGGCTTTCACTCTGCCGCGCGGTGCGGGCCGACAGCCGCGTGCCGATCATCATGCTGACTGCCAAGGGTGAGGAAGTGGACCGGGTCATCGGCCTGGAGATGGGGGCCGACGACTATCTGGCGAAGCCGTTCGGCAGCCGCGAGCTGATCGCACGCATCCGCGCCGTCCTGCGGCGTGCCTCGTTCGCCCCCGCGCCCGAGCGGTCAGCCGGGCGCTACCGTTTCGATCGCTGGGTGTTGGATATCGAACGGCGTGAATTGTCGGGCGAGAACGGCGTCAGCGTGCCGTTAAGTTCGGGCGAATTCGACCTGCTTCGGGCGCTGATCGAACGGCCGGGGCGGGTGCTGAGCCGGGAGCAACTGCTGGATCTGGCGCGCGCGCGCGGCACCACCGCTCTCGATCGCAGCATCGATACCCAGATCAGCCGGTTGCGCCGCAAGATCGAGCGCGACTTCGCCGAGCCGCAGCTCATCAAGACGGTCTGGGGCAGCGGCTACATGTTCACGCCCGCAGTCGCGCAGCTCCGGCCGGGCGGGTGATGCCGCGGCTGCCCCGCCTCACTCCGACCACGCTGTTCGGCCAGACCGTGGCGATCCTGCTGGCCGGGCTGGTGGTCTCGGCCCTGCTCGGGATGTCGATGCTCGCCTTCAACCAGGCGGCGATCGTGCGCACCATGGGTGCGGTCGCGGCCACCCAGCGGATCGTCAATCTGGTGCGGCTGATCGACCGCGCGCCGCCCAGGTGGCGCGGGCGGCTCATCGCCGCGGCCAGCGATCCGACCTTGCGGGTCACCTTATCGGCCCGCCGGCCGGCCTGGGCGAACACTCCGGCGAAGGGTGCGGACGCACGCACCATCCGCGCATTCCTGGCAGACCGGTTGCCGACGAACCTGGGCACGACCCTGCGCGTCGCTGTCGGTGCCGCGCCGCGTGAGCCGCCAACCGCATCCCGCGGCATGATGACGATGATGGGCGGCCTGGCGATGCGGGACATGCCGATGATGGAAGGCCCCGGGATGCGGGGCATGGCGGTCCGGCGTCGGATGCGCGCGACGGTCCGGCTCGCCGACCGGTCCTGGCTGGATTTTGCCGTCGCGTTGCCATCGGGCGGGTTCGGCCTCGCCTGGCCGTTCCTGATCGCCCTGGTGGCGATGGCGATGGTCGTCATCGCGGCTTCGATCTGGGCGGTGCGGCGGGTCACCGCGCCGCTCGCGACCCTGGCCGGCGCGGCCGAGCGGCTCGGCCGGGACGTGGCCGCGCCACCGCTCGCCGAGCGCGGCAGCGTGGAGACACGCCAGGCGGCGGCGGCCTTCAACCTGATGC
Source organism: Pseudomonadota bacterium (assembly GCA_021845835.1). The sequence continues at coordinate 6,904 of JAJZVE010000061.1, forward strand.
AGGCACGCCTGCGACAATTGGTGGAAAACCGTACCCGCATGTTGGCGGCGCTTTCGCACGACCTCCGCACCCCGCTCACCCTGCTACGGTTGCGGATCGAAGACGTGCCGGACGTCGGCGAACGCGAGCGGATGCTGGCGGCCATTGCGTCGATGAACGAGATGATCGAGGCGACCCTCGCCTTCGCCCGCGACGACGCCATGGTCGAACCGCTCCGGCGGATCGATCTCACCGCGCTGGCGGCTGCCGTCGTCGCTGATCTGGCGGATGCCGGCATGGCGGTGGCGATGGCGATGGCGCCGGCCGCGCCGGTCGCGGTGGCCTGCCAACCTGCCGCCTTGCGCCGTGCGCTGGTCAACCTGCTCGATAACGCCGTCAAATACGGGGGATCGGCGGATGTGGCGGTCGCGTCCGACCAGCACACCGTGACGGTTACGATCGACGATCACGGACCGGGAATCCCCGCCGCCCTGCTGCCAAAGGTCTTCGAGCCGTTCTACCGGATCGAGGAATCCCGCAGCCGCGAGACCGGCGGCAGCGGCCTTGGCCTCACGATCGCGCTGAGTATCGTCGAAGCGCAGGGCGGCACGCTCCGGCTCTGCAACCGATCGGAAGGTGGCCTCTCGGCCCGTGTGACCCTGCAACGATGAGTATGTGTCGCCATATTGCGGTAGATAAACCCGATAGTTTGGCCGATGTTCCGTCTCTCATCGCTGTGTGTCGGCGGCGGTCAGAATTCGCGTGAATCCGGCGGCAAGCGAAAAGTTGGCATGAAATCTGCTCGTCTGCTCCAGCCACTCTTTGCCATCATTCGATCAAACGCCCGCGGCTGTCTGGTAGGTGTAGGGAACCGCAATCATCGGCCAGTCGGATGGCAATGATCATGTACTCGTTTCGTTAAACGGTCCTTTCAGCATGTACATTGCTTGGTGGGACGCGGCGTAGCAACCGTGGCGAGAGGCGACCAGCGCCACCCGGTCCGCCTCAGTGCGGCGGTGTGACTTCCAGCCCCAGCCGGTCGAGCGAACTGGCCGTGTCGCGGACCGTGCTGGTGGCGACCTGCGTGTAGCGCGCCGTGGTGTTCAGGCTGCTATGCCCGACCAGGGCCTGGATGATGCGGATGTCGGTTCCACTTTCCAGCAGATGAGTGGCGAAGCTGTGCCGCAGCGTGTGGACCGTGACCCGTTTGCTCAGGCCAGAGGCGGCGCAGGCCGAGCGGCAGGCGGCGTGCAACCCGGCGGGGCTGATCGGATGCTCGCCATCACAGCTCGGGATCGGCCGGGCACGGATGGGAGCGGCGCCACGCCTTTCCCCTCATCCTTCTGCTCCGCCGTGTCCTCCGGGAACCGCGAAGCCGGCATGCAGCAAGGGGTCGCCGCACGATTTGTTCAAAACTGCACGCTAAGCGGATGTGCATGTTTACCCAGGCTCGGTGATGTCCAGTCGATCGGAGCCCTGCCAACGGTAGATGGCGGTGGAGTCGATCCAGCACGCGACGAAGATTCCGACCACTGCGAAGCCGAGATAGCCGAAGCTGTCGTTCAAGCTGCCGACGGCATCCCAGAACGGGCCGGTCAACGCGAGTTAGTTGCCCAGCAGCCCCAAAGCCTCAATGCCGCCGATTAGTAGCGCCACAAGCACAGAACCCGCCGTGATGGTCAGGTTGTACCAGAGCTTGCGCAGCGGATTGACGAACGCCCACCCATAGGCTCCGACCATGAGCACGCTGTCCATCGTGTCGACCAGGGCCATACCTGCGGTGAACAGCGCCGGGAACACCATCGCTTGCCAGGGCGACATGCCCTGCGACGCCTGGGTGGCCGAGATGCCGAGCAGCCCGACTTCCGTCGCCGTGTCGAATCCCAGACCAAACAGGAAACCCAGCGGATACATGTGCCAGCTTTGGGTGATGGCCTGGAACAGCGGGCGGAACAGGCGCGCCAACAACCCACGGCCACCCAGCAGCATGTCGAGGGCCTCCTCATCCAGCAGGCCACCACGGCGGACCTGCCGGAAGCTGCGCCAGATGCCGAACAGGACGACGAGGTTGGCGGCTGCGATGGCGAGCAGAAAGCTGGCTGACACCAAGGTGCCGATTACGCTGCCGATCTCCTTGGCGGCTTCCAGCCTGCCCTGCATCGCGGCTGCCGTCCCAGCAACGGCCAGCGATGCCAGCACGACGACGGTGGAGTGACCGAGCGAGAACCACAGGCCAACCGTTTGCGGCCGCTGGCCGTCCTGCATCAACTTGCGGACAACATTGTCGATCGCCGCGATGTGATCGGCATCGACCGCGTGGCGCAGTCCGAACACCCAGGCCAGCAAAGCGGTCGCGATTAGTGTGGGGCGGTCGTAGAATGCCGACCAGGCCCATACCCAAGCCGCCAGGTTAGCTGCGGCCAACGGTCCGAACAGCACGGCGGAATGCGGCTGCCGCTTCGTCATGCATTCACCTCTGAGCTGCTCAACCGATGATGTGCGACGATGCGCGACACGGCGGGTTGGCTGATGTTGTAGAGCCGCGCCATGTCGGCGCCAGACTTGCGTCCAGTGATGACGCTCTCAGCGATCTCACGCCGCTTGGCTGCATCGAGTTTCTTGCGCCGGCCGCCGATCCTGCCCTCGGCCCGTGCGACGGCAAGCCCGGCCGAGGTCCGCTCGCAGATCATGGCGCGTTCGAACTCGGCGAAGCTGCCGATCATCTGCATCATCATCCGTCCAGCCGCGGTTGTGGTGTCGATATTCTCGGTAATCGACCGAAAGCCGGCGCCGGCCTCGGCGATCTGCTCCATGATGTGCAGCACGTCTTTCAGTGGCCGCGATAGCCGATCGAGTTTCCACACGATCACGGTATCGCCCTCGCGTAGCTGGTCGAGCATGCGGTGCAGTTCCGGGCGGTCTCATCGGCCGCCGGACGCTGCCTCCTCGAACAGCTTCTGACAGCCTGCTGCCCGGAGCGCCTTCGCCTGGAGAGCGTTGTTCTGCTCGTCGCCCTTGAAGACGCGCGCATAACCTAATAGCAGCCCCCGAGGTGCCGGCTCGGTGCCTTTCACAAACGGCCGTTTACGAACGGGTTGGGCGACCACGGTCATTCCTCGGGTTCCGCGTTTCAATACCCTCTTTCAGAATGGCATCGAATGGCAAGAGGCTTATGAACGCCCTCTCCCATCCGGAACGAGGTTTTCATGGCTCGCCGCACCCTGCTGTCCGCGGAGCAGCGCGACCGCCTGTTCGCAGTCCCCACAGACCCGGCCGAGATGGCGCGGCATTACGTGCTGAGGGCCGAAGACCTCGCACTCATCCGGTCCAAGCGGCGCGGCATGAACCGCCTTGAGTTCGCCGTGCCGCTCTGCCTCCTGCGCTACCCCGGTCAGGGTCTCGGTCCCAGCGATCACCCGCCCGAGGCAATGATCGCGTTCGTGGCGGACCAGGTCGGCGTGCCGCCCGCGGCGTTCGCCGATTATGCGCAGCGGGACCAGACCCGGCGCGAGCACGCGGCGGAATTGCAGGCTGCTCTCGGCATGCGCCGCTTCGGTTTCGCGGACTGGCGCGCCTGCATCCGGGTCGGTGCCGACGCGGCCTGGGCCACGGATCGCGGCGAGCCCATCGTGCGCACGATGCTCGAACCGCTGCGCGCCGCGCGCGTGCTCATCCCGGCCGCAACCGTGCTGGAGCGGATCGGGCTGTTCGCACGGGTGCGCGCCCGAAAGACCGCATTCGAGGCTCTCGCAGTCGGTCTGACCGATGCCGACCGCGAGAAGATCGACGGGCTGCTGGTCAACGATCCGGACGTGCGCCGGTCCCGGTTCGCCTGGCTGCGCGATCACCCGGAATCGCCCGCGCCGTCCAACATGATCGAGCTGCTGAACCGGCTGGAATACGTCCGCGATCTCGGAGTCGGCGCGGACCGTGCGCAACGCATCCATCCCATGCCCTCAGCCATTTGGTCGAAGAGGGCGCGATCATGTCAGCGCAGCACATCACCGACCTCGAACCCATGCGCCGCACAGCGATCCTGGTGGTGCAGGTGACCGAGATCGGGATCAGACTCGCGGATGCGACGCTCGCCATGTTCGAGAAGTACATAGGCTCGTTGTTCACCAAGGCCCGCGGCAAGGACGAGCGCCGCTTTTCTGCAACCAAGCGCGACGTTGCGAAGGCGCTGCTGCTGTTCCGGCAGACCATTTTCGTACTCAAGCAGGCTAAGGCAACCGGCGAGGAGGGCGTGAGCGCCATCGAACGCGAGATCGGCATGGCCCGGCTGGAGCGCGCACTGCCGGTCATCGAGGCCGTCGCCCACGTCGCCGAGCAGGACATCCTGGTCACCGCGGCCGAGAAGTACACCGTGCTGCGGCGATTCACGCCCCGGTTCCTCGACGCATTCCGGTTCCAGTCCAGCACGCCGACCGACCCCCTGCTGGCCGCCTTGGAGCTGATACGGACCACTGGCGCCCGCGGGTTCGTCAAACGGCCGCCTGCGTCGTTCCTGCCGCCGCGATGGCGCAAGCTGATTTTCGCGTCGGGCGCGGCCGACCGGCGGCTCTACGAGGTCGCCGTCCTCGCGACGCTGCGCGACCGGCTCAGGGGCAGCGACATCTGGGTGGCCGGCAGCCGCGACTACCGCGCCTTCGAGGACTACCTGCTCCCCGCCATCGACGCGGTGGAGACCGACGGCATCGGCGGCGAGACAGACCCTGATCGCTACATCGCCGCGCGCGCAACGCTGCTGCACGACCGGCTGCAATTCGTGGCAGCCCGCGCCGCAACGGGCGACCTGGACGGCGTCGAGATCGAGGAAGGAAAACTCTACATCGCGCGCACCAAGCTGATGGCACCGGAGGCGGCGCGCCCACTTGCTGCTCGCCTCGAAAGCCTGCTGCCACGAGTTCGGATTACCGAAGTCCTGGCCGACGTCGATGCCTGGACGGGGTTCGCCGATCGCTTCAGCCATTTGCGCACCGGCAACCCGGCCGCCGACAAACCCGCGCTGCTCGCAGCCATTCTCGCCGACGGCACGAATCTGGGTCTCACGCGCATGGCCGACGCGTCGCGCGGCCTGACGTACCATCACTTGGTCAACGTCGCGCAGTGGCACATCAACGACGACAACTATGTCGCCGCGCGTGCCGCTATCATCAACGCGCACCACAAGCACCCGCTCGCGGCGCTCTGGGGCGACGGCACGACATCATCGTCCGACGGCCAATATTTTCGCGCGGGCGGCCGCGCGAGTGGTGGTCGCGACGTGAACGCGAAATACGGCATCGACCCTGGGGCCGTATTCTATACCCACGACTCCGGCCAGTACGGCCCGTTCGGAACTAGTGCCCTGCGTCGTTGATTTTGCGGTTGATCTCTGAATCGATGCTTCCGGGAAGCTTGGAGATGCGTCGTGACCGCGCAACAACCTGCTGTAAGGAAATACATCGTCAAACTCGGCGCCGACGAGCGGGAAAGGCTCAACGCGCTGATCCAAAAGGGCAAAGCTCCTGCCCGGCAAGTGCTGAAGGCGCGCATCCTGCTGAAGGCGGACGCGTCGGAGGCAGGGGAAGCCTGGAGCGACGGCCAGATCGCCGAGGCGCTGGATACCAGCCTCGACACCATCGCGCGCACGCGCCAGCAACTGGTCGAGGGTGGGATCGACGCCGCGCTGACCCG
>JAJZVE010000062.1 GCA_021845835.1 Pseudomonadota bacterium
CCCGCCGCGCCGCCGCCCTGACCGGGGCGGCGGCACCGGGTTGCGCGTTCACCCGGCCGGGACGGTCCGCCGCACCGGCTCGCGCCCGCCGCGCAGCACGACGTAGATCGCCGGGATCACCAGCACCGTCAGCAGCGTCGAGGAGGCGAGGCCGAACAGCAGCGAAATGGCAAGCCCCTGGAAGATCGGGTCGGTCAGGATGGTGGCCGCGCCGATCATGGCCGACAGCGCCGTCAGCAGGATCGGCTTGAAGCGGATGGCACCCGCCGCCAGCAGCACTTCCTGCAGGGACAGCCCCTCGCGCGGCACGTGGCGGATGAAATCGACCAGCAGGATCGAGTTGCGCACGATGATGCCGGCCAGCGCGATGAAGCCGATCATGGAGGTGGCGGTGAACGGCGCGCCGAACAGCCAGTGTCCCGGCACGATGCCGATCAGCGTCAGCGGCACCGGCGTCAGCACCACCAGCGGCAGCCGGAAGCTGCCGAACTGCGCCACCACCAGGATGTAGATGCCGAGCAGCGCGACGCCGAACGCGATGCCCATGTCGCGGAAGGTGACGTAGGTGATCTCCCACTCGCCGTCCCACAGGATGCTCGGCTTCATCTCGTCCGCGGGCTGGCCGCGCAGCGACACCGGCGGCGTGCCGAGCCTGCCCCAGTCATGCGCCGCAACCGCGGCATCGACCGCGGCCATGCCGTAGATCGGCGCCTCGAACCGGCCGGCGAGTTCGGCCATCACCATGTCGGCGAAATGCCCGTCGCGGCGGAACAGCACGCGCGATCCCTGCTCGGGCGCGGCGCGCACCACCTCGCCCAGCTCGACGACGCCGCGGTTGCCGGGCAGCGCGTTCGCCGGCACCGGCGTCGCCGCCAGTTGTTCGCTCCAGCTCAGGTCGCGGCGCGGCAGGCCGACCACGATGTCGAGCGGGAAGCGGTCCTCGCCGCGGTAGGAATAGCCGACCGGCACGCCGCCGAACAGCGCCGCGATCGTGTCGTACACGTCGCCCTGCGACACGCCGAAGAACTCCAGCCGGTCCTGGTCGATCGAGATGCGCAGCCGCGGGCGCGGATGGCCGTAGCTGTCATCGACATCGACGATGAACGGCACGGCGCGGAAGATGCCCTTCAACTGCTCGGCGACCGCGCGCCGCGTGGTGGCGTCCGGGCCGTACACCTCGGCCAGCAGCGTCGCCAGCACCGGCGGGCCAGGCGGCATCTCCACGACTTTCACCACGGCGCCGTCGGGCAGGGAAAGCCCCTTGAGCCGCTGGCGCAGATCGAGCGCGATCGCGTGGCTCGATCGGTCGCGCGCGCCCTTCGCCAGCAGCTCGACATGCAGTTCGCCGAGTTCGGGCGAGGTGCGCAGATAGTAGTGGCGCACCAGGCCGTTGAAGTCGAACGGCTCGGCGGTGCCGGCATAGGCCTGCTGGCGCGTCACTTCCGGCATCTGCCCGGCCAGCCGCGCGGCGGCGAACAGCGTGCGTTCCGTCGCCTCCAGGCTGCTGCCCTCGGGCAGGTTGACGCTGACGGTCAGCTCGGACTTGTTGTCGAACGGCAGCAGCTTGACGGTCACGTCCTCGGTGTAGAACAGCACGCAGCTGCCGATGGTCGCCGCGCCGATCACCAGCAGGAACGTCCAGGCGCGCCAGCGCCGCCGGATGATCGGCCCCGCCACCGCGCGATAGATGCGCCCCAGCGCGCCCTCTCCGTTCGCGTGGTGCGGCACGCCGGCGGCGTCGCGCGGCGCCAGCTTCAGCATCAGCCAGGGCGCGATCACCATCGCGACGAAGAACGAGAACAGCATCGCCGCCGAGGCGTTCACCGGGATCGGCGCCATGTACGGCCCCATCAGCCCGGAGACGAACAGCATCGGCAGCAGTGCCGCCACCACCGTCAGCGTCGCGACAACGGTCGGGTTGCCGACCTCCGCCACCGCCCCGACCACCGCCGCGGCGCGCGAGCGGCCGTCGCGCATCGCCCAGTGGCGGGCGATGTTCTCCACCACCACGATCGCGTCATCGACCAGGATGCCGATGGCAAAGATCAGCGCGAACAGGCTGACGCGGTTGATCGTGTAGCCCATCACCTCGGACGCGAACAGCGTCAGCAGGATCGTGGTCGGGATCACCACCAGCGTCACCACCGCCTCGCGCCAGCCGATCGCGAGCGCGATCAGCACCACGATGGAGACGGTGGCGAGGCCGAGATGGAACAGCAGCTCGTTCGCCTTGTCGTTGGCGGTGGCGCCGTAGTCGCGCGTCACCTGCACGGTTATGTCGGGCGGGATCAGCGTGCCCTGCAGCAGCGCCACGCGCGCGCGCACCGCTTCGGCCATCGTCACCGCATTGGCACCCGGCCGCTTGGCGAGCGCGAGGCTCACCGCCGGCGTGCGCTGCCACCCCTGCTTGTCCTGCGGCGCGAAGTTCCACACCCGGGTTTCCACCGGACCCGGCATCACGCGCACCTGCGCCACGTCGCGCACATAGACCGGCCGGCCGTCGCGCGTGCCGATCAGCAGCAGGCTGATGTCGGGGATGCCGAGCAGCGTCTGCCCGCCCGCGACCGTGCGCATGGTGCCGGCATCGCGCACCTGGCCGGCAACGAAGGAACGGTTCGCTTCCTTCACCTTGCCGACCAGTTGCTGCAGCGTGACGCCGAACAGCATCAGTTTCTCGGGGTCCGGCTCGACGCGGATTTCCTCGGGGTCGCCGCCGGCGATGTAGGTGCTCCCCATATCGGGGATCTTCACCATCTCCGCCTGCAACTTCTGCGCCAGCTCGGTCAGGTCGGCAGCAGACCAGCGCGGCGCCGCCCGCGCCGTCGGCGCGAGCGTCAGCACCACGGCGGCGACATCGTTGATGCCGCGTCCGACGATCAGCGGCTCCGGGATGCCGAGCGGAATGTGGTCCAGGTTGGCCTTCATCTTGTCGTTGACGCGCAGCACCGCGTCGTCTTCCGGCGTGCCGACGACGAAGCGCGCCGTCACCATGACGCGGTCGTCCTCGGTCTCGCTGTACACGTGCTCGACGCCGGGGATGGCGGTGAGCAGCGTCTCCAGCGGCTTGGTCACCAGTTCGGCCGCGTCGGGCGCGCGCAGGCCGTTGGCGGACACCATGATGTCCACCATCGGTACCTTGATCTGCGGGTCTTCCTCGCGCGGGATGGTCAGCAGCGCCACCATCCCGGCCGCAAGCGCCGCGAGCAGGAACAGCGGCGTCAGCGGCGAGCGCAGCGTCGCCTGGGTGAGCCGCCCGGAAATGCCGAGTTTCATGGCCCGACCAGCTCGTCGCCGTTCTGCAGGCCGGACAGGATTTCGATGCCGTCCGGCATGTCGGGCGTAGGCAAGTCGCGTCCGCGCTGCACCGGGATCTCCTCCGCCCCGCCGCCCGACAGCTTGCGGCGCACGTAGCTCAGGCCGAACCGCGTGTTGATGAACGAAGCCGGGATGACGAAGCTCGGCCGTTCGCCGGCGGCGATCCAGACGCGGATGCGCTGGCCGACGAAATAGCTGCCGATGCCGGGCGCGGTCGCGTCGGCGCTCACCCTTCCGTCCTGGATCATCGGATAGACCAGTGTGATGCGCCCGAACACCGGCCCGGCGGCACCGACATCGTCGCCGTCCAGCCGCACCTTGTCGCCGGCGCGCAGCTGCCGCGCGTGCCGCTCCGGCACCGACAGCCGCAGCACGAAATCCGCCTCGGCGATGCGCGCCACCGGCTCGCCGGGCATCAGCACCGCGCCGCGCGTCACCGGCACCTCCAGCACGCGGCCCGCGGTCGGCGCCAGCACCGTGCCTTCGGTCATCTGCTGCGCCACCACCGCACGCTCCGCGGTGCGCGCGGCGAGCGCGCTGTCGGCGACATCCAGCGCGGTGCGCGCCTGGTCAAGCTGCTGGCGCGACGCGGCGCCGGTCCTGGCCAGCGTGTCGAGCCGGCCGAAATCCACCTTCGCCTGCGCCACCTGCGCGCGCAGCCCGGCGATCTGCGCGTCCAGCGAACGCAACTGCAATTGCAGCTTCTCGTCGCCGATCACGGCAATGGCCTGGCCCTGCTGCACCTCGTCGCCGTCGCGCACCGAGAGGTCGACCACGGTGCCGCCGATGCGCGCGCGCGCCGGCACGACGTTGCGGCTTTCCACCGTCGCGAACACCGCCTTTTCATCGGCGAACGGGCGCAGGCGGGCGGTGAAAACCTGCTCCGCCCGCGCCGCCGCCGGCAGCAGCAGGGCGAGAAGAAGCAACAGCGGCGCGACGCGCATGATACCCCCCCGTCAGCGGCACGTCGGCAGGCCGGCGGCCTTCCAGGCCACCAGTCCGCCGCGCATGTGGCGCACCGCGGCAAGGCCGAGGCGCTTGCAGTGCGAGGCCGCCATCGCGGAGCGCTTGCCGCTCAGGCAATGCAGCACCAGCGCTGCCGGATCGACCCCGAGCCCGGACGGATCGAAGCGCGACAGCGGCATGCAGACCGCGCCTTCGATCCGTTCGGCGTCGTATTCGGCCTGCTCGCGCACGTCGATCAGGGTTACGTCGCCGCGCGCCAGCAGGTCCTGCACCTGCACGGGGTCGAGTTCGGCGACGGAGCTGCGGTTCCAGAACATGGCGGTTCTCCGGGAGAGTATAGAGTATAGGGTGTCAGTTCGGGCGCGCGCGCGGGCGCCGCAAGGCCGGCCTGGTATCGCGGCAGATCGGCGTCGGCGCGCAATAGATGGTGAACAGCGTGCGCAGCACGCGCCGCGCCGGCTCTGATGCGATCGAATAGTGGATGGTCTGGCCCTCGCGCCGCGTCTCCACCAGCCCGTCCTTGCGCAGCAGCGCCAGGTGCTGGGAGACCGTCGAGTCGCGCGCGCCAAGGAAGCTCGCCAGCTCGCCGACCGAGCGTTCGCCGTCGATCAGCTGGCACAGAATCAGCAGCCGGTGGTGGTTGGCCAGCGACTTGAGCAGGGCGCTCGCTTCGTCGGCCGCTGCCGGCATGAGGTCCGGATTCACTTTCATACTTGCGTAGATACGCAAGTCCGCATACATCGTCAAGCGGGAGCTGCGGCCCTTGGCGCATCGTGCGCGGTGCGGCGCGGAAATCCCCGATTTGGATCAATGCGCCCCGGCGCGGCCGCACAGCGACGCGGCAGGCCGGTTCAACCAGGAGGGATGCGATGGCCGAGGTTGTCATTCTGGGTGCCGGACTGGGGGGCACGCTGCTGGCCTACGAGATGGTGCCGCATCTGCGCAAGGAAGACCGGCTGACCGTGATCGGGCAGGGCAGCCGCTATCATTTCGTGCCCTCGAACCCGTGGGTTGCGGTCGGCTGGCGCGAGCGCAGCGACATCGAACTGGACCTGACCGAGATCATGCGGCGCAAGAACATCCGCCTGCTGGCGCAGGGCGCGCGGCGCCTGCTGCCGGCGGAGAACCGCATCGAGCTGGAGGACGGCAGCAGCGTCGCCTACGACTACCTGGCGATCGCCACCGGGCCGGAACTTGCCTTCGACGAGATCGCGGGGCTGGGGCCGCAGGCGCACACGCAGTCGATCTGCCACGTCGATCATGCCGTGCAGGCGCACACGGCGTTCGAGGCGTTCTGCAAATCGCCCGGCCCGATCGTGGTCGGCGCCGTACAGGGCGCGTCCTGCTTCGGCCCGGCCTACGAATTCGCCTATATCCTCGACACCGAGCTGCGCAAGCGCCGCATCCGCGACCGCGTGCCGATGACGTTCGTGACTTCCGAACCCTATATCGGCCATCTCGGCCTGGACGGCGTCGGCGACACCAAGGGTCTGATGGAAAGCGAATTCCGCAGCCGTCATATCAAGTGGATCACCAACGCCCGCGTCACCGCCGTCGCCGACCGGTCGATGCAGGTGGAGGAACTGGACGGCAGCGGGACGGTCGCCAGGACGCACGACCTGCCGTTCGCCTTCGCCATGATGCTGCCGGCGTTCCGCGGCGTCGCGGCGCTGCGCGGCGCCGACAGGCTGGTCAATCCGCGCGGCTTCGTGCTGGTGGACAAGCACCAGCGCAACCCGACCTTCCGCAATGTGTTCGCCGTCGGTGTCTGCGTCGCCATCCCGCCGACCGGACCGACCCCGGTGCCGGTCGGCGTGCCGAAGACCGGCTTCATGATCGAATCGATGGTGACGGCGACGGTGCGCAACATCGGCGCGCTGCTGCGCGGCGAGGACGCGCGCACGCAGGCGACATGGAACGCCGTCTGTCTCGCCGATTTCGGCGACAGCGGCGTCGCCTTCTTGGCGCAGCCGCAGATTCCGCCGCGCAACGTCAACTGGGCCGCCAAGGGCGTCTGGGTGCATCTGGCGAAGGTCGGGTTCGAGAAATACTTCCTGCGCAAGATCCGCACCGGCGAAAGCGAGCCGTTCTACGAGCGGTTCCTGCTCAGGCAGCTCAACATCGAGAAGCTGAAGGCCACGTCCGAGGACGAGGTCTGAGAAAGTCGAGAGAATGAGGGACGCTGTCATGTCCGAACCCGCCCGCATCGTCTGCCCGCATTGCGGCGCGCTCAACCGCGTGCCGGCCAACCGTCCGGCGCGCGCGGCGCGCTGCGGCGCCTGCCACGACGCGCTGTTCACCGGCCAGCCGCTCGACGTGGATGCGGCCGGGTTCGAGCGGCACATGAAGGACGACAGCCTGCCGCTGCTGCTCGATGTCTGGGCGCCGTGGTGCGGTCCGTGCCGCGCCATGGCGCCCGCCTATGCCCGCGCCGCCGCGCTGCTGGAACCGGACGTGCGGCTGCTCAGGCTGAACGCCGACACCGCGCCGGACGTGGCGGCGCGCCTCAATGTGCGCGGCATCCCGGCGATGTTCCTGCTGCAGGGCGGCCGCGTGCTGGCGCAGACCGCGGGCGCCATGGACACCGGCGCGATCACCGCCTGGGTCCGCCGCAACCTTGCCGCCGCGCCCGGCCGCGCGGCCTGAATTCCTCAACCAAACCAAGGAGAGCCTTCGATGTCGATCGACAATGCCGTACTGAGCTTCGCGGGTCTGGTGGTGCTGGCCGGGCTCGCGCTCGGCTGGTTCGTCAGCCCGTGGTGGTTCCTGCTGGACGCCTTTGCCGGCCTCAACATGCTGCAGGCCGGTATCACCGGCGTCTGCCCCGCCGCCATGATCTTCAAGCGCCTCGGCCTGAAGGCGGGCTGCGCCTTCTCCTGAGCGGGCGCGTCCCGCGCGACACCGCGCCGTTGACAGCGGCGCGGGATTGCCCTCCCATGCGTTAAACGTATAACAATCCAAGCCGGTGGGAGGGCGCGCGTGGCCAGCGCGTACGGGTCCGTTTGAGCAACAAATTCCCGTCCATCCGCACCGTCGCCGCCCGTGCCGGCGTGTCCACCGCGACCGTGTCCAACGTGCTGAATGCCCGCCGCAGCGTCGCCCCGGAGCTGGCGGCGCGGGTGCGCGCGGCGGTGGCGGAGCTGGGCTACATCGCCGATCTCGGTGCCTCCCGCCTGCGCTCGCGCCGCTCCCACGTGGCCGGGCTGCTGCTGCCCGATCTTGCCAACCCGTTCTTCGGCACGCTCGCCGCGGTGCTGGAAGCGGCGGCGCGGCATGACGGCTATGACCTGCTGATCGCCTGCTCCGGCGACGACACGGCGCAGGAGGCGGCGCGGCTGCGCGCGCTGCTCACCTGGCGCCCCGCCGGCATCATCATCGTCCCCTGCGAGGGCCGCTTCGCCGGGCGCGAGCTGGCCGAGGCGGCGGGGGTGCGGCTGGTCGCCTGCGACCGCATCCCGGACGGTCCGCCGCTCGACCTGATCGCGGTGGACAACCGCGGCGCCGCCGCGTCCGTCGTCCGCCATCTGCTCGCCACCGGCCGCCGCCACATCCTGCTCGCCGCCGCCCGCGCCTCCATCGGCAACATCGCCGAACGCTGCGGGGCCGCGCGCGCCGAAGCCGAGGCCGCCGGGGCACGGCTCGAATTGCTGGAAGTCGGCGTCTCGCTCGCCGACAGCCGCGCCCACCTCGCCCGCCGCCTGGCCGCGCCGCCGCTGCCGGACGCGGTGTTCGCGCTCAACAACCTGGCCACGCTTGGCGCGCTCTCCGCGCTCGACGCCGCCGGCCTTGCGGTGCCGCAGGACGTGGCGCTGGTCGGCTTCGACGACGCCGCCTGGATGGAGGTGGCCTCGCCGCCGCTCACCGCCGTCAGCCAGCCGGTCGAGGCGCTGGCGCGTGCCGCCTGGGCGCGACTGCTGGCGCGCATCGGCGGCGACACCGCGCCGCCGCTGGAGGTGCGCCTGCCCTGCACGCTGGAGGTGCGCGACTCCACCCTTGCCGGAACGCGCCAGTTCTTCCACGAGCCTGCATTATTGTCCGGCACCGGCGCCGCCGACGGTGCGGGGGCGCAGCGCAAGGAGTGGGCAGGATGACCCGCATCGGTATGCATTTCAGCCTCTGGTCGCCGACCTGGACCGCGGCGAGCGCGGAGGCGGCGATCCCGGAGGCGGCGCGCTACGGGCTGCATCTGGTGGAAATCCCGCTGCTGGTGCCGGAAAGCATCGACGTGGCGCACGCGCGCGACCTGCTGGCCGCGCACAACGTTGCCCCCGCTGCCTCGCTCTGCCTGCCGCCCGACCGCATGGCGACGCGCGATCCCGCCGCCGCGCGCGACTTCCTGCTGGCCGCGGTCGAGGTGGCGCACGCGCTCGGCTGCCGCTTCCTCGGCGGCGTCACCTATTCCGCGCTCGGCTACCGCAGCGGCACGGCGCCGACGGAAGCGGAATACGACACGATCGTCGCGGCGCTGCAGCCGGTCGCCCACCGTGCCGGCGAACTCGGCCTCACGCTCGGGCTGGAACCCTGCAACCGCTACGAGACGCATCTGCTGAACACGGCGACGCAGACGCTGGCCCTGCTGGACCGCATCGGCGCGCGCAACACCGCGGTGCATCTCGACACCTACCACATGAACATCGAGGAGAAGGGCATCGGCGAGGGCTTCCGCACCGCCGGCCCGCGCGCCCCCTACATCCACCTCTCCGAAAGCGACCGCGGCGTGCCCGGCAGCGGCACCATCGACTGGGAGGAGGTGTTCGCGGCGCTGGCCGAGATCGGCTTCGACGGCGATCTGGTGGTGGAGAGTTTCGTTACCCTGCCGCCGGAGATCGCGTCCGCCCTGTGCGTGTGGCGGCCGGTGGCGAAGGACCGCTACGACGTGCTCGACCACGGCCTGCCCTATCTGCGCCGGCTGGCGCTGAAGCACCGGCTGATCGCCTGACGTGGCCTGCTTCCTCGGCATCGACCTCGGCACCTCGGCGGTCAAGGCGCTGATCGTCGATGAACAGGAGACGGTGCGGGCCGAGGTGGAGGAAAGGCTCGCGACCACGCATCCGGCGCCGCTCGCTTCCGAACAGGACCCCGACTCCTGGTGGCGCGCCGTGCAGGCGGCGCTGGCCCGGCTGCGCGGGGCCGCGCCGGAGGCGATGGCGCAGGTCGCCGCCATCGGGCTTGCCGGGCAGATGCACGCGACCGTGCTGCTGGATGACGCCGACCGGCCGGTGCGGCCGGCGATGCTGTGGAACGACGGCCGCGCCCATGCCGAGGCGACCGAGCTGAAACGTCTCGGCACCGAACTGGCCGCCGAACTCGGCGTGCCGGCGCTGGCCGGCTTTACCGCGCCCAAGCTGCTCTGGCTCGCCCGCCATGAACCGGCGACACTGGCGCGCGCGCGTTCGCTGCTGCTGCCGAAAGACCTGATCCGCCTCTATCTGACCGGCGAACGCGCCACCGATCCGTCCGATGCCGCCGGCACCTGGCTGCTCGACGAGGCACGGCGGGGCTGGAGCGCGCGCGCCATCGCCGCGGTCGGCCTCGACCCCGCCCTGCTGCCGCGCATCGTCGAGGGCACGGCCCCGACCGGCACGCTGCGGCCGGAGATCGCACGCCGCTTCGGCCTGTCACCGCGCGTCGTGGTAGCGGCGGGCGGCGGCGACACGATGGCGGGCGGCGTCGGCATCGGCGCGGTCGAGGACGGGCGCGCCTTCGTCGGCCTGTCCACCTCGGCACAACTGTTCGTCGCCGCGAACGCGCACCGCCCGGCGCCGGCGCAACTGGTGCATGCGTTCTGCCATGCCGTGCCGGGCCGCTGGTGCCAGATGGCGGCGATGCTGAACGGCGCCGGCGTGCTGGCGTCGATCGCGCACCTGCTCGGCGACGCCGACATCCCGACCCTGCTCGCGGAAGCCGAGGCGCGGTTCGCCGGGCCGGGCCGGCTGCTGGTGCTGCCGTACCTGTCCGGCGAGCGCACGCCGCACGACGACCCGCATGCGCGCGGCGTGGTGTTCGGCCTCACGCCCGACACCACGCGGGCGGAGCTGGTGCTGGCGGCGCTGGAAGGTGTCGCCTTCAGCTTCGCCGACGCGCGCGACGCGCTGGCGGCGGGCGGCACGCGCATCGCATCCGCCGGCATCGTCGGCGGCGGCGCGCGCAGCGCCTTCTGGACGCGGCTGATCGCGAGCGTGCTCGGCGTTCCGTTGCGCGGCTATGCCGGCGGCGCGCGCGGCCCGGCATTCGGCGCGGCGCGGCTGGGCCGGCTCGCGCTCGGCGCCGAGCCGCCGTCCGCGGTGCTGGCGGAACCGCCGGTGCAGCGGGTGATCGAACCGGATACCGCGCTCGCCGACGCCTACGCGCCGCGCATCGCCGCCTTCCGCCGCCTGTATGCCGCGCTGCGGCCGGAGTTCGCGGCATGACCGCGATCGCCGTGCTCGACATCGGCAAGACCAATGTCAAGCTGAGCGCGACCGAGGCCGACGGCACCGTGCTGGAGACGCTGGGTACGCCCAACGTCGTGCTGCCCGCCCCGCCCTATCGCCACCATGACGTGATCGCGCTGGAGGAATGGCTGCTCGGCGCGCTGGCCGAGCTGGGCCGCCGCCACGCCATCGCCACCCTCGTACCGGTCGGCCACGGCTCCGCCGGGGTGCTGGTGGACGAGGCGGAGCCGGTGCTGCCGATGATCGACTACGAGGACGAGCCGCCGGCCGCCGTCACCGCGCGGTATCGCGCCCTGGCCGGCGATTTCCGCACGCGCGGCAGCCCGATCATGCTCGGTGCCTCGCATGTCGCGCGGCAGATGCTGTGGCTGCAGACCGGCTGGCCGGGCGCGTTCGCGCGGGCGCGGCACTTCCTGGCGCTGCCGCAGTACTGGGCGTGGCGGCTGTGCGGCGTCGCGGCGTCGGAAGCGACGACGCTCGGCGCGCAGTCGCATCTGTGGTCGCCGCGGGACGGCGCGTGGTCGCCGATCGTCGCCGCGCGCAAGTGGCAGCGCCTGCTGCCGCCGCTGGCGCCGGCGTGGGCGGCGCTCGGCCGGCTGCATCCCGGCCTCGCCGCGCGCGCCGGGCTGCCGCGCCAGACGCGCGTGCTGTGCGGCGCGCATGACAGCAGCGTCAACTTCTATCGCTACCAGGCGGCCGGCCTGGCCGGGCTGACGGTGGTGTCCACCGGCACCTGGATCGTCGCCCTCAGCGACGCCGCCGATCCCGACGCGCTGGACGAGGCGCGCGGCATGACCTGCAACGCCGACCCGGCCGGACGTGCGCTCGCCGGCGCGCTGTGCATGGGCGGGCGCGAGTTCGCCCTGATCGCCGGCGCGCAGCCGCCCGACGCACGCGGCGACGCCGCCGTCGCGGCGCGGCTGGTGGCACGGGGCACGCTGCCGCTGCCGTTCTTCGGCGACGACGACGCGCTGCTGCCCGGCCGCGCCGGCCGCGGCGCCATTCTCGGCCCGCCCCCGCAGGACGCGGCGGAGCGGCGGGCACTGGCGCTGATCGCGACGGCGCTGCTGACCGACCTGCTGCTGGATGCGTTCAGCGCCACCGGACTGGTTGTGCTCGACGGCAGCTTCGTCGCCGACGCGCTGTATCCGGCGCTGGTCGCGGCGCTGCGCCCGCAGGCCGAGCTGCGCTGCAACCGCCACCGCGACGGCGTGGCCGCCGGCGCCGCGCTGCTCGCCGGGCACGCGACGCGCAGCAGCCCCGCGTCCTTGGCGCTGGATGCGCCGGCGAAACTGGACTTTCCCGGACTCGCCACCTACCGCGCGCGCTGGCGGGCGCTGGCCGCTTCCGCAACGGAGTAACTCAGCATGGCAAAAACCAACGAACGCGCGCTGCGGCGCGAGATGGCGGAGACCTGCCGGCGCATGAACGCCGCCGGCATCAACCAGGGCACCTCCGGCAACCTGTCCGTGCGCTGCGGCGAACAATTCCTCATCACGCCGTCCTCGCTGCCCTATGACACGATGACGCCGGACGACCTCATGAAGATGGCATTCGACGGCAGCTACGAGGGACCGCACCGCCCATCGTCGGAATGGCGCTTCCACCGCGACATCCTGCGCGAGCGCGAGGACGTGAACGCAGTGCTGCACTGCCATTCCGTCTATGCCACCACGCTTGCCGTGCATCACCGGCCGATCCCGGCGTTTCATTACATGGTCGGCGTCGCCGGCGGCACCACGATCCGCTGCGCCCGCTACGCCACCTTCGGCACGCAGGCGCTGTCGGACGCGGCGCTGGAGGCGCTGCAG
>JAJZVE010000063.1 GCA_021845835.1 Pseudomonadota bacterium
CCGTAGATCTCGCGCGGTTCCCACCCGAACGTCTCGCGCACACGCTGCCTCAGCGCGGGCGGAAACGGCGCACCGGCACTGAACAGCGTCGTCATGCTGGCGACGTCGTGCCGGCGGGGATCGAAATTGTCGAGCAGCTGGATGACCGCGGTCGGCACCATGTTCGCCATGGTCGGACGGAACCGGGTGATGGCATCCAGCGCGATCTGCGGCCTGAAACGCTCGATGAGGACGGCCGAGGCACCGATCCGGAACGCCGCCAGCACGCCCATCACGAGACCGATCGTATAGAAGAAGGGCGACGCCACGAGGGCACGGTCCTCGCGGGTCAGCCTGAAGACGTTCACCCAGCTAAGCGACACGAAATCAAGCCAGAAATGGCTCATCATCACGCCTTTCGGCGCGCCCGTCGTCCCCGAGGTATAGAGCATCAAGGCCACGTCGTCGGGCTGCCGGTCGGCAATGCCGGGCATCGGCTCGCCGGCTTCGATCGCGTGCAGCGAAGCGGCGCCCGCGGGGACGTCGTTGCCGGCGACCAGGATGTTGCGCAGGCACGGCACCTCGCTCCGCGCCGCGGCGACGACGTCGCGAACCGCCGGCTCGCATATGATCGTGCCGGCCTGGCTATCGTTCAGCAGGTAGGCGAGTTCATCCCGCCTGAGCATGACGTTGACCGACACCGCGATCGCGCCCACCCGCAGGATGGCGAAATAGGCGACCACGACATCCGGGTGGTTGTTCATCATGAAGGCGACCCGATCGCCGGCCCGGACGCCGAGCCGAACCAGCCCGCCCGCCACGCCGGCGACCCGCGCCTCCAACTGCGCGTAGCCAAGCTCGCCCCACGGCCCCAGCAAGGCGGTCCGTTGCGGAAACCGCTTCGCCGAGACCTGCAGGATCTGATACCCCATGTTCATGGCGCGTGCCCCAGATAGGCGTGCTGCAGAATCTCGCCACTGCGAAACGCGGCCGCGCTGTCCTCGCGCACGATGCGGCCGCCCTGCATCAGCAGCACGCGCCTGACCAGTCGCAGCGCCAGCTCGGCATCCTGTTCCACCACGGCGATCGTGAGCGCGCCCGATTCCACGAGCCGCTCCAAAATTGCGTATATGTCGCGGCGCACCTTCGGCGCGAGGCCGAGCGACGGCTCGTCCAGGAGCAACAGCTTCGGCCGCGACATCAGCGCCCGCCCGATCGCCAGCATCTGCTGCTGGCCGCCGCTCAGCGCCGCGGCGACTGACGCGAGCCGCTCGCGAAGCACGGGGAACAGTGACAGGACCCACTCCAGCCGCTCGTCCCGTTCGGCACGGCTGGGCCGGCCGGGGTTGCTGCCGAGCAGAAGATGGTCGAGCACCGTCAGCGGCGGAAACAGCATCCTGCCCTCAGGCACCAGCGCGATCCCCCGTGTGACCCGTTCGGCGGCGGAGGCTCGCGAAAGGTCGCGGCCGTCGAAACGGATGCTGCCGCGCTGCGGCGGGATGAGCCCGACGATCGCCCGCATCAGCGTCGATTTGCCGGCGCCGTTGGCACCGAGGATCCCCACGACTTCGCCGGTCTCGATCGAGAGATCGACATCGCGCAGCACGCTCACCGGCCCGTAGCCCGCCCGCAGGTTGCGAAGCTCAACCAGTGGCATGTTGGACCTCTCCGAGATAGGCCTCGATGACGCGGGCGTTGCTGCGAATCTCATCCGGCGTTCCGGCCGCGATGACTTCGCCTGCGTCGAGAACGATGACCTGCTGGGCGGTTTCGAGGACGAACGCCATGTTGTGCTCGATCACCAGCACGCACATGCCCCGCGCGGACAGGCTTTTCAGCAGACGGCCCAGCGCGCCGGCCTCCGGCCCGCTGAGGCCGGCGCACGGCTCGTCGAGCAGCAGCAGCGACGGCCCGGTTGCCAGGGCGCGCGCGATCTCCAGCCGCCGCTGCAGGCCGAACGGCAGCAGCCCGGCAGGCACATCGGCATGGTCGCCGATCTCCACCATGTCGAGCAGCGCGCGTGCGCGCGTGCGCAATGTCTTCTCCTCGGCGAGAAACGAAGGCAGATGCAGCAGCGCCGACCAGGCCGATTGCGCAACGTGCTGATGGAACCCGCACATGACGTTCTCCAGCGCCGTCATGCGGCCGAACAGCTGCGTGATCTGGAAGGTCCGCGCCATCCCGTGCAGCACGCGGCGCGAGGCCGGCCAGCCGTTGATCGCCCGGTTCCGGAGCATGATCCTTCCGGAATTCCGCCCGGCATAGCCGGATACGATGTTGAGCAGCGTGGTCTTGCCCGCGCCGTTCGGCCCGATCAGCGCATAGATGCGGCCTTCGAAGAGGTCGAACGAGACGTTCGACACCGCAGCCAGCGCGCCGAAGTTCTTGCCGACGCCGGACAGCGACAGCAGCGCCTCGCCGCTCATGACGCGGCCCCGCTGCGCCGGGAACGGTGCCACGCGGCCCGCAGCGCCGGTATCATGCCTTGCGGCAATAGAAGGATGATGCCGACCAGAAGGCCGCCGTAGATCACGGGTTCCAGGCCGACATAGTCGCGTGTCAACTGCGGCAGCAGGCTGAGCGCGAGGGCACCTACCAGCACGCCCAGCGTGTCGCCGATCCCGCCGACCACCACCATCGACAGGACCAGGATCGTGACATTGAGGCCGAAGCTGGCGGGACCGATATACTGCATGAAGTGCGCGTAGAGAAAACCGGCCAGTCCCATGTAGGTCGCCGAAACGGCGAACACGCGAACCTTCGCGGCGGTCAGATTGATGCCTACGGCCGTGGCTCCCGTCTCGGAGTCCCGGAGGCTGCGGGCGACCCGACCGAAATGCGAGGCGTGCAGACGTTCCAGGGAGATGCAGGCGAGAACGGCGGCGATCCAGACGATATAGAATTTGCCCGCCCTGCCGTCAGCGCTCCATCGGCCGAGGCTGAACGACGGTATGCCGGATACCCCCTCGGTGCCACCCAGTACGCCGGGTATTTCGCTCACCAGCGAGGTGAAGATCTCGCTGAACGCGAGCGTGACCAGCGCAAGATAGAAGCCCTTCACGCGCAGAGCCGGATAGGCGAGCAGCGACCCGACCCCGTAGGCGAGGCCGAGAGCGAGCGGCAGAGTCGTCCAGATCGGGAAGCCGAATTTCGCGGTGAGGATGGCCGTGGTGTATGCGCCCAGGCCGAAGAAAGCCGCATGGGCAAAGCTGGCCTGACCCGCCGTGCCGATGATCAGGTTCGCGCCCTGGGCGAGGATCGCGAAGATCAGCGCGAGGCCGGCCACGGTGAGGTGATACGGCGACGCCGTCACCAGCGGCAATGCGCCGAGCGCCAGCAGGAGTACCAGCGTGGGGGAAACTGCCCGCATCGTCAGGTGATCCGCTCGGCTGTGCTGCCCAGCAGGCCCGACGGGCGGAACATCAGCGCGACGATGACGAAGCCGAGCACGATCGGCTCGCGGAATGCCGAGGACACGTAGCCCGCGGTCAGCGCCTCCACCAGGCCCAGGATCAGGCCGCCGACCAGCGGGCCGGCGAAGCGATCCAGCCCGCCCAGCAGCGCCGCCGCGAAGGCCTTGAGAACGAAGCTGAAGCCGCTGGCGGAGGATGCGAACGTGATCGGCGCAACCAGCGAGGCGGCGACCCCGGCAAGCAACCCGGCGAGAACGAACACACTGATGCGGGTCGTGCCCTCCCGGATGCCCACGAGCCTGGCCGCCTCCGGGTTGATGGCGGCGGCGAGGATCTTCTTGCCCCAAAGGGAGCGCGAGAACATCAGATAGAGCGCCGCCACGACCGCAAGGCAGACGGCGATAAGGATGACATCGGATCGTGCAATCACCGCGCCCGCCCATGCGAAAGGCGGTCCGGAGAACAACGGCGGCGCGAACAGCACGTCGTGGCCCCACACCAGGATCATGATG
Organism: Pseudomonadota bacterium; assembly: GCA_021845835.1. The sequence goes on from JAJZVE010000063.1 coordinate 3,905, forward strand.
CCGCGCAGCAAGGTGCCAACGCCGATCGTCAGAATCGCCACCACGAGCGGATCGCGCACCCGCAGCGGACTCAGCGTCAGCCGCTCGACCGCGACCGACACCAACGTGACCGCGCCTACCGTGAGCACCATCGCCGCGACCGGGGCCAGATCGAACGTGACCGAGAGGGAGAAATAGATCAGCGTTCCGATGGCGACGAATTCGCCGTGGGCGAAATTGAAGATGTTCGAGCCGCGGGCGACGATCTGGAATCCGAAGGCGATCACCGCGTAGACCAGGCCCATCGCAATTCCGGCCGTCAATATCTGCAGGAACATGGATCGCTCGTCAAAGCCTGCCGATCATCTCTCGGGCGATGATGATCCGCATGATCTGGTTGGTGCCATCGAAGATCTGGAGGATCTTCGCGTCGCGCATCATGCGTTCCACCGGGCAGCCGCGCATGTATCCCATGCCGCCGAACACCTGGACCGCGTTCGTGGCCACGCGCATCGCCATGTCGGTGGCAAAGCACTTGGCCTGGGCCGAAGCCAACTGGAAGCCATCGGCATCGGTCACGGCGAGCGCCGCCGCGTGATACACCAGCCGGCGCGCCGCCTCGACCTCCATGGCCATGTCGGCCAGCATGAACTGCACGCCCTGGAATGCACCGATCGACTGCCCGAACTGCCTGCGTTCCCTGGCGTAGGCTGCGGCCTGCTCCATCGCGCCCTGGCCGAGGCCGACGGCCACGCCGGCGATCGCCACCCGGCCGCGCGCCAGCGCGAACATCGCGCCGTAGAAGCCTTCGTGCTCGGGCCCCAGCCGCGCGCTCTCCGGCACGATGCAATCCTCGAGCACGAACTCGACCGTGGTGGTGCCGTGCAGGCCCATCTTCTTCTCGCGCCGGGTGATCCTGAGCCCCGGGTTCGAGCGTTCGACCGCGAAGACGGAGATGCCGCGAGCGCCCTTCCCGGGCGCCGTCACCGCGAAAACGAGAATGACGTCCGAAACGTCCCCGTTGGTGCAATACTGCTTGGTGCCGTTGAGGACATACCGCTCGCCCGTGCGCCGCGCGCTCGTGCGTATGCTGGCGGCATCGGAACCGGCATGCGGCTCCGTCAGGCCGATGGCGATCAGCCTGCCTGCCACGGCGCGGCCCAGATAATCCCGCTTCTGCTCCTCCGTCGCCATGCGCTTGATGATTTCGGTGCACAGCGAGTGGGTCGTGAAGATGATCGCCGAGGACACATCGACGCGCGCCAGCTCCTCGGCTATCGCGGTCTCGTGAACGACCGTACCTGCCGCGCCGCCATGTTCCTCCGACACGAGCAGGGACAGCAGCCCCGCTTCGCGATAGGCTTCAAGCACGTGCCAGGGGAATTCTTCCGCGGCATCCGTCTCGGCCGCGCGCGGCGCGATCACCTTCTCGGCGAGATCACGGACCATGTCGCGCATCGCCTGCACCTGTTCGCCGTCCTGCGCTGTCGTGGCGATGCTCATGACGCGATCGTGCCTTTGTTCTGTTGGAACGCGACCGCCACCGGCCGGAGCGGCGAGCCGGTACCGCCGACGATCTTCAGCGGCAAGGCGACGAACAGGAACGTATGGATGCCGTCCTGCGCGGCGGCCTCGAGATCCAGCATTTCCATGATCGGGATGCCTCGCTCCACCAGCAGGGCCACGTGAACCGGAAGACCGGAGGCGGGAACCTTCTCGAAGGCGTAGGTGTCCGAACCGACGCAGCGGGCGCCGGTCCGGCCAAGCCACTCCGCCCCCTCCAGCACGACGCCGGGGCAGCGGTTGGCGTGAAAGCGCGCGTGATCGGGCCAATGCCGCATCCATCCCGTCCTGACCAGCACGGTGTCGCCGGGTGTCGGCGCGATGCCCTGGACCCGATAGGCCTCCTCCAGCTCTGCGGGGCCGATGCCGCAATCCGGCGCCAGGATATCGCACCCGAGCAGCCGCGGCATGTCGAGAAGGACGCCGCGGCCCAGAATCGGCGACAGCTCGTCCGCTCCGTGGCGCGCCATGCCGCCGAGGAAGGACTGCACCTTCTCGGCCTCGATCTGTCCATGGAGACATCCGGCCTTGGAGACATGGCCGAGCGCGTCGATATGGGTGCCGACATGGGTTCCCATCGAAAACATGTCGGTCGCCGAGCTTACGCCATCGCGGTAGGTGACCTGTCCGTGCTTCTTGATCAGCGAGTAGAGGTACGGGGAATGCACCGGGCCGTGCGGAATTCCCGCCTGGAGCCGCACGCCGAGGTCGTAGACCCGGCCGCCGCTGAGAAACGCCACCAGTTCGTCCAGATCCGTCATGGCACCGACACCGGCCGGAACCTTGGCAGCGTGATCGTGTCGGTGACGCGGTCGAACTCGATCATGACCGGAATGTCGCACCTGATGGCGTCGTTGGCGATCCCGACGATGTTGCTGAACATGAAGACGCCTTCGTCGAGAGCAATCAGCGCGACGTTGTAGGGCACGTCGGCCTCGAAGCCCCGATGGTAGGCGCGATGGAAGATCACGTAGGAGAATACGCGGCCGCGGCCGCTCGCGAGCGCCCAGTCGAATTCGGCATCGAGACATCGTGGACATACGGGGGCGATCGGATAGCGGTGGCTGCCACACCGACGGCATTGCTGGAAGCGCAGCTCCCGCCGGTTGAGGGCCGCCCAGAACGGGGCCGTCTCCGCGTTGAGCGTCGGCAGCGGCTTGAGATAGTCCGCCATGTCTCACTCCCTGCCAAGCACGGCCGCGGCCGAGCAGTTGAGCGTCATGCCGCGCCCGGTGACCAGGCCGATTTCCGCGTCCGCCACCTGGCGCGCACCGCATTCGCCGCGCAGTTGCCTGACCGCTTCGACGAGGTGCAGCCAGCCCTGCATGTAGCTTTCCGAAAGATTGCCGCCGGCGGTATTGACCGGCAGCTCGCCGCCAAGCTGGATGCGTCCGCCCTCGACGAACGGACCGCCTTCGCCGCGCCCGCAGAATCCGGCCTGCTCCAGCCAGATGATCACCGAAATGGTGAAATTGTCGTAGATCTGTCCGAAATCGATGTCGGCCGGGGAAACGCCGGCCTGGGCATAGACCTGCTCGATCGCCACGCGCTGGTGAGGCATGTACCACCATTGCGGATTCCCGATCGTCTCGGGGCTGTGCGCCTGGGCCGCGCCCATGACCCTGACGGGACGCTGGCGCAGATCGCGGGCGCGCTCGCGCGTGGTGACGATGAAGGCCACGCCGCCGTCGGAGATCAGGCAGCAATCGTAAAGACGCAGCGGATCCACGATGAGGCGCGAGGCAAGATGCTGCTCCAGGGTCATCGGCGTGCGCATGACGGCGTCGGGATTGAGCGAGGCGTGCCGGCGGCACGCGATCGCGACCTCACCGAGATGACGGCTTTCGGTGCCGAACTCGTGCATGTGCCGCCGCGCCGTCATGGCGCTGTTCGCGGCCGCCGAGAACATGCCCCAGATGCCCCACGAATCGCCCCATCCCGCAGCGCGGTCGAATTTCGATCCGCCCGTCCGCGCCGCGTCGCCGAACACGCACAGGACCGCCCTCGCCGCCCCGGAAGCAACCGCATGGCTCGCCATCTGCAGGCTGGCGAGGCAGGTTGCGCCCCCCATGGCAAACGACCCGCCGTACCGCAGGGAGAGTCCCAGCGCCTCGCCCAGGCGCAGGTAGTTGTGGATCCCCTCCGGCGCGGTCGTCCCCGGCTGGGTCAGCAGGCCGTCGATCTCCGACTTGTCCAGCCCGCTGTCCGCCAGCGCCGCCTTGGCGGCCGCGATCTGCAGCCCCAGGGCCGTCGAACCGGGTAGCGTTCCTTGCGGCGTCCTGCCGACGCCGACGATCGCGCTCGCGGGAATCATCGGCTTCACGATTCTTCCCTGAGCCACTCGGGCCTGGTGGTGCCCGCTTCCGCGAGCGCCCGGATCTCCGCGTCGTCGTAGCCGTGCTCCCGCAGCACCGTATCGGTGTCGCGGCCGAGCGTGGGCGGCGTGCGCGCGATCTCCAGCGGGGCGCCGCGCAATCGGAACGGCGCGCCGACAACCCTGGTCGGTCCGGCAACCTCGTGGTCGAGCGGGACGAACGTGCCAAGCGCCGCGAGCTGCGGGTCCGCGAGCACCTGCTGGTAATCCTGCACGGCACCGCAGGGCACGCCGCTGGCCAGCAGCCGGTCCACCCAGTTCCGGGTGGTCTCGGCGCAAAAGCGCGGTTCGATCAGGTCCATCATCGCCTGCTGGTTCCTGAGGCGCGCCGGATGACTGCGGAACCTGGCGTCGGCCAGCAGTTCCGGCATGGCAATGGTCTCGCAGAAAATCTTCCAGAATTTCGGGGTCGGGATCGCGACCATCAGATGGCCGTCGCTGGTGGCGAGATCGAGAATGAGCGCCATCGGCGAGCGGTTGCCGAGGCGGGGCGGGTTGATGCCCTCCATCAGCGCCCAGGAGAACATCGGCGACTGCAGGAAGACCGTCTGCTCGAACAGCGATACCTCGACGTAGTCGCCCTGGCCGGAGCGCATGCGGCGGATGAGCGCACCGAGGATCGCATATCCCGCCGACACGCCGGTCGCGACATCGATGATCGGCGCACCGGCCCGCAGCGGCCTTCCGCCGGGTTCCCCGGTGACCGACATCAGCCCGCCCATGGCCTGGAACAGGATGTCCGTCCCTGGCCGGGTGGCATAGCTGCCGCGCTCGCCGAACGCGGAGATCGAGCAGTAGATGATATCGGGCCTGATGCGGCGCACGGCGTCGTAGCAGATCTTCAGCTTCTCGACGATCCCCGGGCGGAAATTGTGCACGACGACGTCGGCCCGCTCCACCATGCGCTGAAACACGCCCAGCCCCTTGCCGGTGGTCAGATCGAGCACCATGCCGCGCTTGTTCCGGTTCAGCGCCAGAAAGAACGGGCACCGCTCGGGATCATAGCGTGTCTGCATGTAACGGGTGTCGTCACCGGACCTCGGCTCGATCTTGATGACGTCGGCTCCCATGTCGGCGAGCAGCATGGTCGCCGTGGGTCCCACGATCATGCGGGTCAGATCGACAACCCTGATGCCATCCAGCGGTTTGTTCAATGCGCGGACCTTTCGTTGCCGGCTGTCGATTTGCTCCGACCCGCGCCGCTGGAGCGTGCCGGGACCGCAGCAGACGCCCGGCGACCGGCCGCCGAGGCGGCTCGTCGGACCTGAGACCAGGAGCGCGATGGCGTCCGCCGGCAGATCCTTGCTGCCGGCGGCTGCCTGCATCGCGATACGCCGGGTTATGTCTTGCGCGAGGAGTACCGGATCCACTTGCCGTCCTGGATGATACCGATGACGGCCTCGGCAGGATCGACGATTTCGTGGACCGACGGCGAGAACCTGAAATGCCCCGTTGCGCCATGATAGTCGGTCTGGTCGAGCGCGTTCTTCAGTTGCGCGCGATCCACGTTGCCGCTTGCCGGCGCCGCCTTGCTCAGCGCTGCGGCCAGAAATTCGATGGCGTCCATGCCGTACATCGGCGCCGCCCCGGACGGCGGCTTGCCGGCAAAAGCCTTGTACTGCTCGAACACCTCCATCTGCGTCCCCGGCTTGGGATCCGCGCTCGCCATCGAGGACGCGACCAGAACGCCTTCGGCGGCGGGTCCGGAAGCACGGATCACCGAGGCTTCTCCCCAGTTCTGCGGGCCGATGAGCGGGATGGCCGTCATCCCGAGGGCTTCCCGATCCCTGTTGATCACCGCGCTCACCAACCCGACGCAGTAGCTGATGATGAAATCGGGCTTCGCTTCACGGATCCGGCTCAATTGCGGCGTGACGTCGGTATCCTTCGGCGAGAACTGCTCGTTGGCTACCAGCTTCAGCCCGTATTGCGGGTAGAATTTCTGCGCCACCTTGGCGGCGCCCTGCCCGAACGCATCGTTCTGCATCAGCAGCGCGAAGGTCTTGCCTTTTTTCTCCTCGCTCATGAATTTCAGAATGCCCTGCATCAAATACAGGTCGCCGAGCAGCACGCGATAGACGTAGTCGATGTCGCCCTCGGTGTAGCTGGCGGCGCCGACGAATGCGATCATCGGCGTCTTCAGCTTGTTCGCCAGCGCCTTCGCCGCATTGGCGTCATTCGAGGTGGTGAACCCGACAATGGCGGCAATCTTCGGGTCGCCGGCCAGCTCCTCGAAATACAGCACGGTGCGGTTGGTGTCGCCCTGGGTATCGCGTTCGACGAGTTCCAATGGGCGGCCGTTGATCCCGCCTTTCTCGTTGATCATCCTGACCGCCAGGCGCTGACCGTCGCGTTCGGGAACGCCATAGGCCGCGGCAAAGCCGGTCACGTCGTTGATCGAGCCGATACGGATCGGCTCGGCGGCTGACGCGGCATTTGCCCTGCCTGCAAGGGCGGAAACCGCTGCGGACGCCGTCAGCAGCGTGACGGCTTCCAGGGTGCGGCGGCGCGTCATGAGACCAGCGAACTTGCTCCGCATCTGCACGGCGTTGGCTCCCCTTGGATGTTGCTGGCCCGCGCGGGCATGCACGCGCCCTTGATACGGCCTCTCTACATGTTGGCATGACAACAGGTCAAGAGCCTCTCTGCCGGTCGGGGAAAGGTACGCAGCCGCGGGCGGGGGCGGCCGTGGCTTGGGGGGCGGCGCGTTTGCGCCCCAGGGCTGCCTGGGGCCGTGAGCCGGCAGTCGGCCGGACACGGACGGTTGTTCCTCCGACGCCCCGGTACCAACCGTTCGTTGGCGTGCGTCCGGCCGCCGGACTTGCAACCTCTCCCCGTTCCCGTATGCAGGGATGCCACCCCTGCACGACCCGGAGCGCATCAGACATGCTTGAAACAAGGGACCATCAGGACATCCGCGCGGCGGTCCGCAAGCTGTGCGAAGGCTTTCCCGGCGAATACTGGCGCAAGCTGGACGCCGAGCGGGCCTATCCGGCCGAGTTCGTGCAGGCGCTGACCGAGGCGGGCTACCTTGCCATCCTGATCCCCGAGGAATACGGCGGCGCAGGGCTGACGCTCTCCGCGGCCGCCGCGGTGCTGGAGGAGATTCAGGCGTCGGGCGGCAATGGTGCCGCTTGCCACGCCCAGATGTACGTCATGGGGACCGTGCTGCGTCACGGCAGTGCGGCACAGAAGGCGCGCTACCTGCCCGGCGTCGCGTCGGGAGCGTTGCGGATGCAGGCCTTCGGCGTCACCGAGCCTTCCAGCGGCACCGACACGACATCGATCCGCACGTTCGCGCGCCGGGACGGCGACCACTACGTCGTCAACGGACAGAAGATCTGGACCAGCCGGGCGCTGCATTCCGACCTGATGGTGCTGCTGGCCCGCACCACGCCGCGCGACCAGGTCGCCAGGCGCACCGACGGGCTGTCGGTGTTCATCGTGGACATGCGGGAGGCCCTGGGCCACGGCCTGACGATCCGGCCGATCCGCACCATGATGAACCACGCGACCACCGAGGTATTTTTCGACAATGTGCGCGTGCCTGCGGAAAACCTGATCGGCGAGGAAGGCAGGGGTTTCCGCTATATTCTGTCCGGCATGAACGCCGAGCGCATCCTGATCGCCGCCGAATGCGTCGGCGACGCGAAATGGCTGATCGGCAAGGCGTCTTCCTACGCCAGGGAACGCCAGGTGTTCGGTCGGCCGATCGGCGCCAACCAGGGCATCCAGTTTCCCATCGCGCGCGCCTACGCCAACATGCGCGCGGCGGAGTTGATGGTGCGCGAGGCGATCCGGCTGTACGAGGCCGGACAGGACTGCGGCGCGGAGGCCAACATGGCCAAGATGCTCGCCGCCGACGCCTCGAACGAAGCGGCGAACGCTGCCGTCCAGACGCATGGCGGCTTCGGCTTCGCCGAGGAATACGATGTCGAACGGAAGTTCCGCGAGACGCGGCTGTACCAGGTGGCGCCGATTTCCACCAACCTCATCCTCGCCTATCTGGCGGAACACGTGCTCGGCATGCCCAGATCATACTGAGCCGCGCACGCCCGGACTGCGTCTAGAGACCGAGATAGGCCTTTCGCACCTCGCTGTTCTCGCCGATTTCCTGGCTCGTTCCGGAGAGAATGATCCGACCGCTCTGCAGGACATAGGCCCGGTCCGCAATCTCCAGGCTTTCGGCCACCCTCTGCTCGACGATCAGGACCGCCACGCCTTGCGCGCGAATCTTCGTCACCGCCTCCAGGATCGCGTCCACCAGAAGCGGCATGATGCCCTGCGAAGGCTCGTCGAGCATGAGAACGCGCGGACGGGTCATCAGGGCGCGGCCGATGGCAAGCATCTGCTGTTCCCCGCCGCTCAACGTTTCCGCCCGCTGCCCGAGGCGCTCGGCGAGCCGGGGAAAGAGCGAGAAGACGAAGCCGAGCGGCTGGTCGCGGTCCGCCTCCCGGCGAAAGGCGTAGGCCCCCAGACGGAGATTGTCCCTGACGGAAAGGCGCGGGAACAGCCGGCGTCCCTCCGGAACCAGGGCGATGCCGTGGCGCGCGACCGCGTGTGCGGGCATCCGGTGGAGCGGCGTGCCATCATAGTCGATCGTGCCGCTCTCCGCGGGATGAAAGCCGGCGATCGTCTTCAGCAGCGTGCTCTTGCCGGCTCCGTTCACCCCGAGGACGGCGACCACCTCGCCCGCGTCGATG
>JAJZVE010000064.1 GCA_021845835.1 Pseudomonadota bacterium
TGAGTGCGGTCACGCGCGCCCGCGTCGCCTCGATCGTGCCTTCGGTGATGCTCTCCTTCAGCCCCGGCAGCTCGGACAGCGCCAGCCCGACCTTCAGCGGCCGGAACGGGTGCAACGACAGGCCGGCGCCGCCGTCGCGCGACGCCGCCTGCACCGCGTCGAGCACCTGGCCGGGCACCGAGAACGGGATGACCTTGATCGTCGCCACCATCTCCCGCGGCGCCACCACCGCGTAGTCGGGCAGCGTGCCGATGGTGAGCGATTCGTGCAGCAGGTTGATGCCGTCGATGCGCGCGGCATCGACGCGCAGCAGGCCGGCCTGGATCGCGTGCAGGTTGACGCGGCCGGTGCCGGCGCGGCCGGCCTCGATGCCCGGCACGTTCAGCGCGGCGGCGAGGCGGGTGGCGGCCTCGTTCTCGGCCACGTCGCCCGGCTCCAGCCGCGCCGCGATCACCTCGGTGCGCCCGGCCCCGCGCAGCGCGGCGATGGCGGCGGCATCGAGCACGCTGCCCTTCTTCAGCACCCGCCCCGGCAGCCGGTGGCTGTGCGCCAGCACCGCGCCCAGCGCCTCCGCCAGCGGGAAGGCGGCGAAGATCACGCCGCCGCGCGCGCCGCCGGGGGCTGCACCAGCGGCGCGCCGCGGCGCACCGCGATCAGCTCGGCGACGATGGAGAGCGCGATCTCCGGCGCCGTCACCGCCTCGATCGGCAGCCCGACCGGGCCGCGGATGCGCGCCAGCGCCGCCTCGTCATGGCCGAGCGCGCGCAGCCGCGCGAGGCGGGAGGCGTGCGTGCGGCGGCTGCCGAGCGCGCCGATATAGAACGCCGGGCTGCGCAGCGCGCGCTCCAGCGCCGGGTCATCGAGCTTCGGGTCGTGTGTCAGCGTGACCACGGCGGTGCGCACGTCCGGCGCCAGCGCGTCCATCGCCTCGTCCGGCCAGTCGGTGCTGACAGTGACGTTCGGGAACCGCTCGCCGGTCGCGAAGGCGCGGCGCGGATCGACCACGGTGACGGCGAAGCCGAGCTGGGCCGCCAGCGGCACCAGCGCCTGCGCGATATGCACCGCGCCGACCACGATCAGCCGCAGCGGCGGATTATAGACATTCAGGAACCATTCGCCGTCCGCGAGCTTCACCGTGCCACTCGCGTCATCTTCCAGCGCCTGCGCGGCGGCGGCGGCGAGGTCGGGCGGCGCGGCGGCGGCGGGGAGCAGCAACTGCGCCCCGTCCGGCAAATGCGTCGCCACCACCACCGGGCGCTTTTCCGCCCGCGCCTCGGTCAGCGCCTGCAGCAGTTCGGGGGTCACGACAGCCGCTCCACGAACACTTTGACCTTGCCGCCGCAGGCCAGGCCCACTTCCCACGCGCGTTCGTTGCTGACGCCGAAATCCAGCAGTTGCGGCGCGCCGGTCTCGATCGTCTTGCGCGCCGCATCGGCGACCGCGCCCTCGATGCAGCCGCCGGAGACGGAACCCGCCATGCGGCCCGAGGCGGTGATCGCCATCTGGCTGCCGGCGGGCCGGGGCGAGGAGCCCCAGGTCTCGGTGACGGTCGCGACGGCGACGCGCTCGCCGGCGGCGCGCCAGGCGGCGGCGACCGACATCACGTCCTCGGCTTCGCTCATGCTCATGCAGCCTGCCTCCATCGTTCCATGTCGCCGCGCGCGGCCGGGCGGGAGAGGGTGGCGACGAGCGCGCGCAGGCTGGCGAGGTTGTGGACCGGGCGGAACTCATCGACATGCGGCAGCATCGCCCGGATGCCCTGCGATTTTGGCGCGAACCCGTCCCAGCGCAACAGCGGATTGAGCCAGATCAGCCGTGCGCAGGATTTGTGCAGCCGCTCCATGTTCTCCGCGAGGCCGCGCGCGCCCTCGCGATCGAGGCCATCCGTGACCAGCAGCACGACTGCGCCCTGGCTCAGCACGCGGCGGGCCCAGTTGCGGTTGAAGCTCGCCAGCGCCTCGCCGATGCGGGTGCCGCCGGACCAGTCGGGCACGCTTGCCGCCACCATCTCGAACGCCACTTCCGCGTCGCGATGGCGCAACTGGCGGGTGACGTTGGACAGGCGCGTGCCGAACAGGAAAGTGCTGACGCGGTCGCGGTCGTTGGCGACGGCGTGCAGGAAGTGCACCAGGATCTGCGCATACCGGCTCATCGAGCCGCTGATGTCGCACAGCACCACCAGCGGCGGCGGGCGCGTCACCTTGCGCGTCGCCGCGATGTCGAAAATCTCGCCGCCGTGGCGCAGGCTTTGGCGGATGGTGGCGCGCAGGTCGATATGCGGGCCGTTCGGGTCGGGGCGGCGGCGGCGCGTGCGGCGTTCGTCCAGCGGCAGCGCGAGTTTGCGAATCTCGCGCTTGGCGGCGGCGATCTCGTCGGCGCTCATGGCCTCGAAATCCATCGTCTGCAGCCGTTCGGTGGCGGAGACGGTCAGCACCGCGTCGATTTCCTGCCGTTCCTCGGGCGGTTTCGGCTGCTGTTCCCGCTGCTGCTGCATCGCTTCCGAGAGCCGCCGGCTGCCCGGTGGCGCGCGTTCCGGCGGCTTCTGCCTGCCGCCCAGCATCTCCAGCGCGGCGGCGGCCTTGGCCGCCTCCGGGTCGCGCCAGAAGAGAGCAAAAGCGTGGTTGAACAGGTCCGCGTGCTCGTGCCGGTGGATCATCGTCGTGCGCAGCGCGGTGCGAACCTGCCCCCGCCGGCCGAGATCGACCAGCGTCAGCGCCTGCTGGGCGGCCAGCATCTCCGCCGGCCCCACCGGCAGCCCGGCGCGGCGCAGCAGGCGGGCGAAGTGCATGACGTTGGCGGAGAGGCGGCCGGCTTCGGGCATGGCGCTCAGGGCGATTGCGTCGGAGGGAGGGGATAGCAGGGATGGCGGGCGGGGGCGAATGGCGGTGGCGAGCGGGGTGGTGGGGGCATATATCCTCGGCACGGATCGATAGGTCGAAGTGCGATGTCGCTGCGCGAAATCCAGGCGTCCGAAGCCGGGACGCATTTTCCCGAACTGCTCGACGAGGTGGAGCGGGGCGAGACGGTCGTCATTACCCGCGAGGGGCGTCCGGTCGCCCGGCTGGTGCCGGAGCGCGCCCCGCAGCAGCCGCGCAACCAGGCCGAGGTGCTGGCAGCCATCGCGGCGATCAAGGCGCTGCGCCGCGACATGCCGAAGGTTTCCGCCGCGGAACTGCGCGAATGGATCAATGAAGGCCGGAAATACTGATGGCGGTCGTGGTTGACGCCTCGATCACCCTCGCCTGGGCGTTTGTCGATGAGCAGTCTCCCGTCGCCGATGCGGCGCTGGCTCGCGTGGCAGCGGACGGAGGCGTTGTTCCGGCCGTCTGGCCGTTCGAGGTCCGCAACGCGCTGCTCGTCGGCGAGCGGCGCGGACGGCACGACCCGTCGGCGACGTCGCGCTTCCTGCAGCAGTTGGAGCGCATGCCGATTATCATCGACCGCTCACCGCTGGACGCGACGATCCTGGCCCTCGCCCGGCAATACCGACTCACCGTTTATGACGCCGCCTATCTGGAGTTGGCTATACGGCTGGGGGCGATCCTGGCAACGAGCGACCGCGAATTGACCGCCGCCGCCCGGTGGGCTGGCGTCGCGTTGCTCCAGCCCGCCTGACCTACGCGAACGGGTTGGCCGGCGCTGCGGCCTGCTTCGCCTCCGCCACCAGCCGCGCCGCCTCGGCGCCGCGCACCTTGGCGATGTCGTCCTGGTATTTCAGCAGCACGCCCAGCGTCTCGTCCACCGCCGCCGGCGCCAGTTCGTGCTGGTCGAGATAGGCGAGCGCCGCCGCCCAGTCGATCGTCTCGGCGACGCCGGGCAGCTTGAACAGATCCTCGCCGCGCAGCCGCTGCACGAAGGCCACCACCTCGGCCGACAGTTTCGCCGCCACCTGCGGCGCCTTGCGTGCCAGGATCGCCCGTTCGCGCGTCGCGTCCGGGTAATCCACCCAGTGATACAGGCAGCGCCGGCGGATCGCGTCATGCACCTCGCGCGTGCGGTTGGAAGTGATGACGACGACCGGCTTGGTGCGCGCATGCACGGTGCCGTATTCCGGGATGGTGAGCTGGAAATCGGCCAGCACTTCCAGCAGGAACGCCTCGAACGGCTCGTCGGCGCGGTCGAGTTCGTCGATCAGCAGCACCGCCGGCGGCTGGTCCGGGTCGATCGCGGACAGCAGCGGGCGGGCCTGCAGATATTCGCGCGTGTAGATGTCGGCAGCGAGCGCGGTGCGGTCGGTGGCGCCGGCGGCCTCGGCGATGCGGATCGCCATCAACTGGCGCGCATGGTCCCATTCATAGGCGGCGGCCGACAGATCGAGGCCATCATAGCATTGCAGCCGCACCAGCCGGCGGTTCAGCCCGGCGGCGAGCACTTTCGCGATCTCGGTCTTGCCGGTGCCCGGCTCGCCTTCCAGGAACAGCGGCCGTTGCATGGAGAGCGCGAGATAGACGGTGGTGGCCAGCGCGGCGTCGGCGACATAGCCGCCGGCGGCGAGCAGGGCCGCCGTGTCGGCGACAGTGGCAGGGAGCACTACAGATAGCTTCCGAAAATCAGGATGAAGATGGCCAGGAAGATGAGGATGCCGATCCAGGCGACAATAGGCAGGCCGAGCGGCTGGCGCGGAATGAGGTCGAACACGCTGATCTGTGCCGGCAACGCCGCCGGGCGCCCGGCCGGGCCTTCGGCCGCCATCGCGGCGGCTGGGGTGGCGGAAACCTGGGCGACGAAACGGTCGAAGAAGGCGTCCGCCATCTGCTTGGCGGAGGCGTCGATCAGCCGCGCGCCGAGCTGGGCGATCTTCCCGCCGACCTGCGCCTTCACGTCATAGGTGAGCAGCGTAAACCCGCCCTCCTCCACCAGCCGCACCGCGGCGCCGCCCTTGGCGAAGCCGGCCACGCCGCCCTGGCCTTCGCCGGCGATGCGATAGGAGTTCGGCGGGTCGAGGTCGAGCAGCTGCATCTTGCCGGAGAAGCGGGCGGCGATCGGGCCGATCTTCACCGCGGCGGTGGCCCTGAGGTCGGTATCCGACAGCTTCTCCAGGCTTTCGCAGCCGGGAATGCTGGCCTTGAGCACCTCGGGGTCGTTCAGGGCGGCCCATACCTTCTCGCGGGGCGCGGGGATGCGCCGCTCGCCGGTCATGTCCATCGGTTGCTCTCCGTTGCGCGCCGCGGGATGGTCTTGTCCGGGCATTACGGGCGCCGGCATGGCAGGCTGTCAATGCGGCGGCCGGTAGCTGGTTGCGCGGTTTCGGGCTAACCAGGGGGGCGAGCCAGAACGGAGAGCGTGCCATGACCTATCTCGTCGCCGCCGACCTGCCCGACGCTCCGGCCGGGGAGCGGTTGCGTGCCCTGCTCGCGCGCGGAGGGATCGTGCAGATGCCGGGCGCGCACAACGGGCTGGCGGCGCTGCAGGCCAAGGCCGCCGGGTTCGAGGCGCTGTATCTGTCCGGCGGCGCCATGTCGGCCAGCATGGGCCTGCCCGATCTCGGCGTCATCACGGTCGATGACGTGTGCTTCTTCGTCCGCCAGGTGGCGCGCGCCGGGCTGCCGGTGCTGGTCGATGGCGATACCGGCTACGGCGAGGCGCTGAACGTGATGCACATGGTCCGCAGCTTCGAGGAAGCGGGGGCGGCGGCGGTGCATATCGAGGACCAGCTGCTGCCGAAGAAATGCGGCCACCTCAACGACAAGAAGCTGGCCGACCCGCACGACATGGCGGCGAAGCTGGCGGCGGCGCGCAAGGCGCGGCGGCACCTTTATATCATCGCCCGCACCGATGCCGCCGCGAGCGAGGGCATGGACGGGGCGGTGGCGCGCGCGAAGCTCTATCTGCAGGCCGGCGCCGACGCGATCTTCCCGGAAGCGCTGACCACCGCCGAGATGTTCCGCGAATTCGCAGCGCGCGTCGATGCGCCGCTGCTCGCCAACATGACCGAGTTCGGCCGCACGCCGTTCTTCACCGCCGCTGAGTTCGCGGCGATGGGCTACCGGATGGTGATCTGGCCGGTCAGTTCGCTGCGCATCGCCGCCCGCGCGCAGGCGGAGCTGTACGCCGCCATCCGCCGCGACGGCGGCGCGCACAAGCTGATCGACCGGATGCAGACGCGCAGCGAGCTGTACGAGACCATCGGCTATCACGACTACGAGGCTCTGGACGCCTCGATCGTCACCACCGTGGTGCCGACGGCGATGCCGCAACGGGCGGCGGAGTAGGCAGCGCAGGCGCGAACGGGCCGGTCTCCCCGCCGCGGCGCGTTCCTGCTCCGTGCCGCTTCCCGTGCCCGGCCGCCCGTCCTATGGCGTGGGGGCGTGAACGCCGGAACAACGGATGCGGGGAGGTCGGGCATGCCCATGTCGCGCAGTCTGGTCGGCCGTCGCGCCTGCCTCGGCGCCGCCCTTGTCGCCGGCACCGCGGCGAGCGGCCGGCGCGCCCGCGCGGCGGAGCCGCCTGTGGTCCGGCTCGGCGTGCTGCAGTTCGGCACGGTGCAATGGGTCGCCGACGTGATCCGGCGCAACCGGCTGGACGCCGCCCACGGGTTCCGGCTGGACACGCTGACGCTGGCGAACGGCGATGCCGGGCGCATCGCGCTGATGGCGGGATCGGCCGACATCGTCGTCTCCGACTGGACGATGGTGGCGAGCCAGCGCGCCGCCGGGCACCTGCTCAGTTTCGCGCCGTTCTCCAGCGCGCTCGGCGGCGTCATGGTGCGCGCCGATGCGCCGCTGCGCACGCTGGGCGACCTGCAGGGCCGCCGGCTCGGCGTCGCCGGCGGGCCGTTCGACAAATCCTGGCTGCTGGTGCGTGCCGCCGCGCAGAAACAGGGGATCGACCTCGCCGCCGCCACCACCATCGCCTACGGCGCGCCGCCGCTGTTGAGCGGCAAGTTCATCCAGGGCGACCTGGAGGCCGTGCTGACCTTCTGGACCTTCGCCGCGCGGCTGCAGGCGGGGGGCTATCGGCAGATGGTCTCGGTCGCCGACTGCGCGCGCGCGCTCGACCTGCCGGAGCGGCTGGGGCTGGTGGGGTTCGTGTTCCACGAGGACTGGGCGCAGCGGAATCGTGCCGCGATCGACGGGTTCCTGGCCGCCGCCGCGGCGGCGGAGCAGCGGCTGGCTGACAGCGACAGCGAATGGCAGGCGATCCGGCCGCTGATGAACGCCCCGGACGAGGCGCTGTTCGCAAACCTCAGGCACCGCTTCATCGACGGCATCGCGCACCCGTCGGCCGGGGAGGAGCAGCGCACCGCCGAACACGTGTTCGCGATCCTGGCGCGTACCGGCGGGGCGCAGGCGACGGCGGGGCTGGCCGCATTGCCGCCGGGGATATTCTGGCCGGTGGCGCATGCGGCCTGAGCGGGTCGTCGCCGCATGACGTCTGTCCGCCTCTCTGCTCCCTCTCCCGCTTGCGGGAGCGGGCCGGGGTGACGGTTTTGCGGCCCGGCGGTCTCGCGCGGTTGCGCGACGGCGCGCTGTCGCTGCTCGGCTTCCTCGCGCTGTGGTGGGTCGCGGCGCGATTTGCCGGCTCGGCGGACCTGCTGCCGACACCGGCGAAGGTGCTCGCGGTGGTGTGGCGGGCGACGCTGGACGGGGCGCTGCCGCGCAACATCGGCATCACGCTGGCGCGCGTCGCCGTCGCCTTCACGCTGTCGATGATCGGGGGCAGTACCGCCGGCTACGTCGCCGGCCGGTCGCGGCGCGCCGACGCCTATATCGACCCCTGGCTCATCATTGCGCTCAACCTGCCGGTGCTGCTGGTCATCATCCTGGCCTATATCTGGATCGGGCTGAACGAGGCGGCAGCGGTGCTGGCGGTGACGGTGGCGAAGGTGCCGACCGTGGTGGTGGCGGTGCGCGAAGGCGCGCGCACGCTCGATCCCGGCCTGGAGGACATCGCCCGCGTGTATCGCCTGCCGCGACTGCGCCGGCTGCGGCGCATCGTGCTGCCGCAGCTTGCCCCGTACCTGGCCGCCGCCGGCCGCAGCGGCCTGTCGATCACCTGGAAGATCGTGCTGATCGTCGAGCTGCTCGGCCGGCCGAACGGCGTCGGCTTCGAGATGAACCTCTATTTCCAGAACTTCGACGTGGCCGGGGTGATCGCCTACGGCATCGCCTTTGCCGCCATCATGCTGCTGATCGAGAAGACGCTGCTGCAGCCCTGGGAACGCCGTGCCAACGCCTGGCGCCATGCTTGACGTCCGCATCGCGCGCAAGGCGTTCGCAGTTCGGACGGCGAGGTGCGGCCGGTGCTGCACGACGTCGCCTTCACCGTGCCGGCGGGGAGCATCGTCGCGCTGTTCGGCCCTTCGGGCACCGGCAAGACGACGACACTGCGCATCGTCATGGGCCTGGACGCCGCCTTCGACGGCAGCGTGGCGCGGCCGCCGGGCCGGCTCGGCGCCATGTTCCAGGAGCCGCGTCTGGCGCCGTGGCTGACGGTCGCCGACAATCTGCGGCTGGTGGCGACCGCCGGCGTGCCGGCGCCGGACATTCCGGCGCTGCTGGCGGAGGTGGGCCTGCCGGGTGCGGAGCGGCGCCTGCCGCGCGAATTGTCGCTCGGCATGGCGCGGCGGGCGGCGCTCGCGCGCGCGCTGGTGGTTGCGCCGTCGCTGCTGGTGCTGGACGAACCGTTCGTCTCGCTCGATCCGCAACTCGCCGGCAGCCTCGCCGCGGTGATCCGCGGCCGGGCCAACCGCACCGGCGCGGCGGTGCTGCTGTCCACCCACGATCTCGACCCGGTGTTCGCGATCGCCGACCGCATCCTTGTTCTCTCCGGCCATCCGGCGACGCTGCAGGCGGACCTGGCGCTGCCCGCTGACTCGGCGGGGCGGCAGCGCCAGCGTGCCGGGCTGCTCGCCGCCTTTCCGTTCCTGACGCGGGCGCAGCATGGCGAGGCGGACCTTTAGCGGGCTACGGCAGCTCCGGCGCAATGACGTTCTGCGGCCGCGGGCTCAGCAGCGCCGCCGCCATCGTCTCGGCTGATTTGCGGCGGATGTCCTCCCAGGCTTGCGGCGAATGGAACGCCGAATGCGGTGTCACCACCAGCCGCCCCTCCAGCCAGCTTTCGCGCGCGCGATAGGCACGCAGCAGCGCCGGCGCCGGCTCGGTCGGCGGTTCGACGGGCATGACGTCGAGGCCGGCGCCGGCCAGGTGCCCGCCGCGCAGCGCCGCGGCGAGCGCGTCGAGGTCGAGGATCGGCCCGCGCGCCGTGTTCACCACGATCGCGTCGCGCGGCAGCAGCGCGAGTTCGCGCGCGCCGATCAGGCCGCGCGTTTCCGCGGTCAGCGGCGCGTGCAGCGACAGCACGTCGCTCTGCCGCAGCAGCTCGTCCAGCGTGCGCGCGCGTCCGATGCCGAGCGCCAGCTCCGTACCGTTGGGGCGGTAGGGATCGAAGAACACGACGCGGAAGCCGAAGGCGCGCGCCCGCAGCGCCGCCGCGGTGCCGATGCGGCCGAGGCCGAGAATGCCGAACGTCTGCACATCCAGCCGGCGCACCAGCGGCGTCGCGATCGGCTCCCACGCCGCCGGCGGCATGCGGCGCTGCGTTTCGTGGTGCAGCAGCACGCCGCGGCGCAGCGCCAGGGTGAGTGCAATCGCGTGGTCGGCGACTTCCATCGTGCCGTAGTCGGGCACGTTGCAGACCAGGATGCCGCGCGCGGCGGCGGCGGCGCGGTCGATGCGGTCATAGCCGACGCCCATGCGCACGATCGCGCGCAGGCGGGGGAAGCGCGCCAGCTCGGCGGCGGAGGCGAACAGCCGGAACAGCATCAGCCCGTCGGCCGCGGCGCAATCCTCGTCCGACAGCTCGGCGAGCGTGCGCGGCGCGCGCACCAGCACCCGCACGTCGGGGCCGAACACGTCGCGCTCGACCGCATCGTCCGGATACATGTGCTCGGAATAGAGAATTGTGGTCATCGCGGCTCCTGCGGGCTATGGGCGGGCGGGCGAGTTTGGGGTGCTAGGTCGATGAACGGTGCCGAAAGCCTGGTGCGGACGTTACTGGCGTCCGGCGTGGATACGTGTTTCGCCAATCCGGGTACCAGCGAGATGCACTTTGTCGCGGCGCTCGACCGCATCCCTGGGATGCGCTGCGTGCTGGGCCTGTTCGAGGGCGTGGCGACGGGGGCGGCCGACGGCTATGCGCGCATGGCCGGCAAGCCGGCGGCGACGCTGCTGCATTGCGGTCCCGGTCTCGCCAACGGGCTGGCGAACCTGCACAACGCGCGGCGGGCCAGTTCCCCGGTGGTCAACTGCGTCGGCGATCAGGCGACCCAGCACCGCCCGCTGGACGCGCCGCTGACCGCGGACACCGAGGGCTGGGCACGCGGCGCCTCCGCCTGGGTGCGCACCGCCCGCCGCGCGTCCGAGGTCGGGGCGGACGCGGCGGTCGCGGTGCAGGCCGCCCGCACCAGCCCCGGCCAGGTCGCGACGCTGATCCTGCCCTCCGACACCTGCTGGGACGAGGGCGGCGAAGTCGCCGCGCCCTTGCCGGTGCCGGTTGCACCGCAGGTTGCACCCTTCGCCGTCGAAACCGCGCGAAGGTTGCTCCTGTGCGGCGAGCCGACGCTGCTGCTGGTCGGCGGGAAGGCGCTGTCCGCCGCGGGACTGGCTGACGCAAGCCGCATCGCGGCGGCCACCGGGGCGCGGCTGCTGGCGCCGCTGTCGAACGCGCGGGTGGCGCGGGGGCGTGGGCGGCATCCGATCGAGCGGGTGCCCTATCCGGTGGACGCGGCGATGCGCGCGCTGGCGGGGGTGCGGCACCTGATTCTGGTCGGCGCGACGGCGCCGGTCACGTTCTTCGCCTATCCCGGCAAGCCGGGCCGTCCGTATCCGGCGGACGCCGAGGTGCATGTGCTGGCCCGCCCGGAGCAGGACGCGGTGGCGGCGCTGGCGGCGCTGGCGGCGGCGCTGGACGCGCCCGCGCTTGCGCCGCCGGCGCCGGATCGGGCCACGCCCGCGCGCGGCGCGGTGTCGCCGGAGGCATTCGCGCGCTCGCTCGCGGCGCTGCTGCCGGAGCAGGCGGTGGTGGTGGACGAGAGCGTCAGCTTCGGCCGCGGCCTGTTCGCCGGCACCCACGCGGCGGCGCCGCATGACTGGCTCAATCTGTGCGGCGGCGCGATCGGCGAGGGGTTGCCGATGGCGACCGGGGCGGCGATCGGCGCGCCCGGGCGGCGCGTGGTGACGCTGCAGGCGGACGGCTCGGCGCTCTATACGGTGCAGGCGCTGTGGACGCAGGCACGCGAGCGGCTGGACGTGACCACGATCCTTCTGGACAACCGCTGCTACGCCATCCTGCAGCACGAACTGGTGGCCGTCGGCGCCAATCCCGGCCGCACCGCCCTCGACATGCTCGATCTCGGCAATCCCGACATGGACTGGGTGCGCATCGCCGAGGGCTTCGGCGTGGCGGCGGCGCGCGCCGAGACGATGGAGCGGTTCAACGACCTGTTCGCGCAGTCCTGCGTCCGCCCCGGCCCGTTCCTGATCGCGCTGGCGACCTGAGCACGGCCATGAGCGGCGTCAGCGAGGAGGAGATCGAGCGGCTCGCCAACCGGCTCGCCATGCTGGTCTCCGACGACGGCGAGGCGGACAATGCCGGGCGTGCGGTGGGCGCGCTGGCGCGGCGGCTCGGCCTGTCGGGCGGGCAACTGAAGGCGATCTTCATGGCTGGCGCGGAATCCGCGGCGGCGCAGAACGTGCGGGTGCGCCGGCTGGAGCGCGAGATCATCCGGCTGCGCGCGCAACTGGAGGAAGCCGAGGCGGGCGCGCTGACCGCCCGGCGCGAGACGGAGTCGCTGCGGCGGGAGGCGGCGGCGCTGCATGCCACGCTCGATGCGCGCCGGCGGCTGCGGCGGCTGCGGCGGCTGCGCTGGGGTGCGGTGGCGGCGATCGTGCTGCTGGCGGCGGCCGGGGTGGGGCTGGTTGCCTACGGGCCGAAGCTGCGCGTGGGGCGGGAGGCGGTGCCACAGGCGGGGGCGCTGGTCTATCGCACCGCCGTCGTGCATGACCGCACGGCGCTGCGCCGCGAGCCCGACCTGGGGGCGCCTGCGCTGGCGACGCTGGAGCCGGGCACCCACCTCGTCGTGCGCCGGCTGCTCTGGCACAACCTGACGCAGTGGGTGGAAGTCGAGCATCTCGGGCAGGTCGGCTACGTGCTGAGCACGGAAGTCGATCTGTCCTGAGCGGCTGCTATCCGTTCCCGGCCAGGAAGTCGGCGGCGGCGATGAGCGGCACTTCGTCCTCGTGCCAGGTGCTGCCGGGGGCACCGAGCACCCGCCAGCCCGATCCTTCCAGATCATCCACGACAACGAGCAGGCGCTGGCCGGGACCGATGCGGCCGGTCTGCTGCGCCGCATCGGCGGCGACGATCAGATCCTCCACCGCGATCATGGTGGCATTGACCAGCGCGTGCCCCGTTTCCTCCGTGTCGAATGCATTGCCGAAGCGCTGGCGGAGATAGACGGCGAGCGGGCCGCGGATCAGTCGGTA
>JAJZVE010000065.1 GCA_021845835.1 Pseudomonadota bacterium
AATGATGATTTCGCCCGCCGACGAGACCGACCTCGACCCGCAGGACGTGCAGCCCGACGAGCTCGACGTGGCCATCGCCATCGACCGCATGCAGCAGGCGATGGCGATCGAGGTGCGGCGCGTCGAGCATGCCTGGGCCGGCCTGCGCACCTTCACGCCCGACCGCGAACTCGCGATTGGCTGGGATGACGCGGCGGACGGGTTCTTCTGGAGCGTCGGCCAGGGCGGCTACGGCATCCAGACCTCGCCGGCGGCGGGGCAACTCGCTGCGGACCTGATCGCCGGGCGCGACCCCGGCACGCTCGGGCCGCTTCTTGCCACACTGGACCCGCGCCGCTTCCGGCGCTGAGCCGGAGTACGAGCGCCCCGCCGATCGACCATACCGTCGTCTCTCTGCGTGCTGCCGAGGCCCGCGGTGGGCCATTGCGTGCCTGTTGGCAACGCTCGATGGCAGCAACAGACATGGCCGTCGATACCGAAATAAAGCCATGCTCGAAACAACAAGCGGGACCGAAGCTGTTCGGCGCCTGACTGTTTTCGCCATCACCAACCGCATGGGCTGCCGCCTCGCGCTTGCGCAAGTGGGCTGTCCCGCTAACTGCATCTTGACACGGGTGCGCAATTGCAAATTAAATCGCACGACTCGCTGTCGCAAGCCAGTATTTCAATCCATAGTCGAAAGGACTGCAAATATGGACGGATCCACTTATGGCGGCCTTCTAATTCGCGACGACCTCAAGACCAGCGGCGACAGGGTGGCAGACGGCGCGCTGACTGCGCAGCTTGCGGCCAGCGAGACCGTGCTTCGCGATGCTTGGCGGGTTCGCCATGCCGCGTATTCGTCGCAGGGTTATATTGAACCGCGAGCCAGCGGCATGTTTGTGGACGAATGCGATCATTATCCGAGTTCGAAAACAGTCGTAATTTACAAGCATGATGCTCCGGTCGCGACCGTCCGCGTATGCCTCTACGCACCGCAGAGCGGCATCTCCGGAACCGACGCTGTTCCGGCAATGGACGTGTTCCACGACGAGATTACAACGTTGCTCCCCCCGTTCGGTGACGACGGCCGTCCGGCTCGCGCCGTGGAGGTCATGCGCCTGGCGCGGCATCCCGACGTGGCGACCGAACACGAACCTGTGTTCGCGCTGTTTCAGATGGTCGGCTACCTGATCCTGCTCCTGCAGGCCGACGCGGTGATATCCGCGGTACGCGCGCACCACATGCCCTTCTACCGCCGGCTTGGATTCCAGAAGGTCACGGAACCGCGGCCCTATCCGAAGCTGCGTTTTCTCACCGGGCTGATGGCCTGCCTGCGCCGCGAGGGCGAGGGGATCGAGGCGTCGATGCCGATCCTGCGCATGCTGTCGCACCACGACGCCGTCTATCAAGACTTTGTGTCGGGCCGCCGCGTGCCGGTGTTGGGCGCGGAGCGCTTCCCGTCCGGCCTCGGCCGGCTGTTCAATGCCGTTCCCGATCCGGCCGTGCAACCCGCTGTCATGCCGCGTCAGGTGCCGCAGCGTCGCGCTCGCCCGCTGCCACTCGCCGCCTGAGCGGCATTCATCGGAGCAAATACTGCGCAGGAGAGGAACGGGGAGAGAACCGCAGCACTTGCGCAATCGCGGAGGAATCCAAATCGTTTTGTGCCCCGCTCATCTCGGGCGTATGTTGCACGGCGTGCGTTTCAGGGACCCCGCGAGACCCGCATGATTCGGAGCCGATTCGAAAATATTGCGAAGCGGCTGCGCTTGGAGCGCCTGCTCCTGAGCGAGCCGGGTTCGGCGGAGATCGCACAGCGCATCCAGGTCACGCAACTGAACGGGTGGATCCGCATCAGCTTCGTGACCGTCCCCGTCGGTCTGGCGATCGCGTTCATGCTCTGCGTGGCCTACTGGGATCGTCGTGGCGATCGGCTGCTGCAGCTGAGCCTCGCCGGGTTGGTCGCCGGCTACTTCGTGCTGCTGCGGTTGTGCCTGGCGTGGGTGCGAAGCAAGACGGGGCGCTACGACGTGCTGGCACGCATGCGCCGGTTGCTCGGCGCCCGATTTGTGCTCGGGGTCTCCTGGGGAATCGGCCTTGTCGGCATGATGGCCGTCAGCACTGCCGAAGAGCGCAGCCTCGTCTATGCGATCGCCGTCGGCCTGATGTCCACGTCCGTGTTCGGCGGTCCAGTGCCCTATGCACTGTCGTTCTGGTTGCCGCTGACCGTCGGCGCCTTTGCCTGCCTGTTCGTCGGCGGGACGCTGCTCGGGCTGGCGCCGCTGCTCTGCTTGATCGCCTATTCGATGCTGACGTTCTGCGCCATCCTCTATTTCGACCGCCAGTTGGTCGAGCGCAGCATCAACACGATGCGGCTGGAACGGCATGCAGAAACGATCAGCATTCTGCTGCGCGATTTCGAGGAGAGTTCGAGCGACTGGCTGTGGGAATCCGACGCCACGCTGACGCTGCGCCATGTCTCCCCGCGCTTCGCCGAGGTCGCGCAGCGTTCGCCGCAGGAGATGGAGGTCAGCCTGGTCGAGTTGCTCGGCGGCGACGTGGCAGAGGAAGCGGTGCCGCCCGACCGGGCGGTGGCCGCGCTGCGCCAGCGCATCGAGGCGCGGCTGCCGTTCCGCGAGCTGGTGGTGCCGGTGCGTCTGGGCGTGGAACGACGCTGGTGGGCGATGACCGGCAAGCCGCTGTTCGATTCTGAAGGCCACTTCACCGGCTATCGTGGCGTCGGCGCCGATGTCACCGCGGCGCATCGCTCGCGCGAGCGCATTGCCTATCTGGCGCGCCACGACACGCTGACCGATCTGTCCAACCGCGCCGGTTTCAACGACGCTTTCGCCGCCGCCCTTGCCGAATGCCGTCGCCAGCCGTTCGCCCTGCTCTGCCTCGACCTCGACGAGTTCAAATCCATCAACGATAGCTACGGACACGATGTCGGCGACGCGGTGCTGCGGGCGGTGGCGCAGCGCGTGCGCGGGGTCCTGCGCACGCAGGACGTGGCGGCGCGGCTCGGCGGCGACGAGTTCGCGGTGCTGCTCGACGTGCTCGACCGCGACCACGCCGCCGGGGCGGCGCAGCGCATCATCGGCAGCCTCAGCGCCCCCTTCGCCTGCGGCGACGTGGTGATCCGCATCGGCGTCAGCATCGGCATCGCCCTCGCCCCCGAGGACGGCGACGATCCGGACGTGCTGTACCGCAATGCCGACCTGGCGCTGTACCGGGCGAAATCGGCGGGCCGCGGGACGTGGCGGCTGTTCGATCCCAACATGGACCGGCTCCTGCACGAGCGGCGGCTGCTGCAGCGCGACATGCGCGAGGCGCTGCCGAAAGGAGAGCTGTTCGTCGCCTATCAGCCGATCGTCGATCTGAGCACGCGCGAGCTGATCGGGCTGGAGGCGCTGGTGCGCTGGCGCCACCCAGAGCGCGGCATCGTCCCGCCTGCCGAATTCGTCCCGATCGCCGAGCAGAGCGGCCAGATCGGTGCCATCGGCAGCTTCGTGCTGAGCGAGGCGGCCGCGCTCGCCAGCCGGCTGCCGCCGCCGCTGCGCATCGCGGTCAATCTCTCGCCGCTGCAATTGCGCGACGAGGGGCTGGTCATGCGGGTGCGTAACGTTCTTGATCGCTTCGCGTTGCCGCCGGAGCGGATCGAGTTCGAGATCACGGAATCCGTGATGATGGACCCCGGCGGCCGGTCCCTGGAGACGTTGCGCGAACTGCGCAACTGCGGACACCGGCTGGCGATCGACGATTTCGGGACCGGCTATTCGTCGCTGAGCGTGCTGCGGGATTTCCCCTTCCACCGGCTGAAGATCGACCGCAGCTTCATCGCCGATCTGGATTCCGATGCCGGCGACGGGCCGATCGTGCGCGCGGTCATCGGTCTGGGCCGCGCGCTCGGCATCTCCGTCACCGCCGAAGGCGTGGAGAGCGAGCGGCAGGCCCGCATCCTGCAGAACTATCGCTGTGCCAGCGCCCAGGGCTACTATTTCTCGCGCCCGCTGACGCCGGGGCAGGTGCTGGCGCTGGTGGCGCCGGCCAAGGGCGCCGCGCCGCGCGGCCGGGTGACGCTGCCGGCGCCGATCGAACCGCCGGCGGAGGAGCCGGCGGAGGACGCCGGCAAACGGCGGTGGTCGGCGATGGTCGCGGGACGCTAGCCGGCGCCGCAGGCAGGCCGGAATGCGGCAGGATCGGTCAGGCGGCGACCGCGTACGGCACGCGGTGCGGGCGGCGCCGATCGGTGGCACACTGTGCCCCGGTTGCAGCAAAGGGAGGGCGCCACGATGGCGGAAGCAGGCAGGGTCGCGCTGGTCACGGGCGCGGGCAGTGGGGTTGGCCGATCGGCGGCACTGGCGCTGCTCGGCGCGGGCTATCGCGTGGTGCTGGCGGGACGGCGGCGCGAGGCGCTGGAGGAGACGATCGGGCTGGCCGGCGCCGCTGCGTTGCACGCGCTGGCGGTGCCGACGGACGTGAGCGACCCGGCTTCGGTCGATGCGCTGTTCCGGCAGGCGCAGGCAGGGTTCGGCCGGCTCGACGTGCTGTTCAACAATGCCGGCGGCAACACGCCGAGCACCGATTTCGGCGACCTGACCTGGGAACAGTGGCAATCGGTGATCGCGGTCAACCTGAACGGTGCGTTCCTGGTGGCGCGCGGCGCCTTTCGCATGATGCGCGACCAGACCCCGCGCGGCGGGCGCATCATCAACAACGGCTCGATCTCCGCCTATGTGCCGCGGCCGGGCTCGGCGCCGTACACCGCGAGCAAGCACGCGATCACCGGGCTGACGCGCACCATCGCGCTCGACGGCCGCAAGCACGACATCGCCTGCGGCCAGTTGGATATCGGCAACGCGGCGACGCCGATGACGGCGCGCATGGCCAAAGGCGTGCCGCAGGCGAACGGCACGCTGGCGATCGAGCCGACGATGGACGTGGACGACGTGGGCCGTGCGGTGGTGTTCATGGCCGGCCTGCCGCCGGACAGCAACGTGCAGTTCATGACCATCATGGCGACCCGGATGCCGTTCATCGGGCGCGGCTAGACCTCGCGCAGCGCCGGCACCGCGATGCGCAAGCGGGTGCCGGCGTCGCGCAGCGCCGCCATTTCGCGCGCGATCTCGTCGGCGATGTTCCACGGCAGGATCAGCAGATCGTCGGGCGGCGCGTCCAGCAGCGCCGCCGGCGCCACGATCGGGATGCGGCAACCCGGCAGCAGCTTGCCCTGCTTGGCGGGGCTGCGATCGGCGACGCAGGCGATGTCGCGCGCGGTGACGCCGCTCGTGTTGAGCAGCGTGCAGCCCTTGGCCGCTGCGCCATAGGCGGCGACGCGGCGCCCGGCGGCGCGCGCGGCGGCGAGAAACCCGGCCAGCCCGCGCTGCACGGCGGTGACGCGCGCGGCAAAGCCGCCGTAGCCGGCGAGCGAGTCGAGCTGCGCGGCGCGCTCCTGCGCGCGCACGGCGGCAAGCCCCGGCTGTGCGGCGTGCGGCGCGCCGCGACGGCAGGCGAGCACGCGCAGCGAGCCGCCGTGTGTCGGCAATTCCAGCGCATCGAAGGCGCGCAATCCGGCCGCCGTCAGCACGTGCTCGACCACGCGCAGCGACAGATAGGAATAATGCTCGTGATAGATCGTGTCGAACTGCACGCCCTCGATCAGCCGCAGCAGATGCGGGAACTCGAACGAGGCAATTCCGTCGGGCGCCAGCACATGCGCGATGCCGGCAACGAAGCCGGCGAGGTCCGGCACATGGGCAAGCACGTTGTTGGCGACGATAAGATCGGCACGCAGCGCCAGCCGGCGCGCGAAGTCTTCGGAGAAGAATGCCGTCTCGGTCGGGATGCCGCGCGCCATCGCGGCGGCGGCGACGCCGGCGGCCGGCTCGATGCCGCGCACCGGCACGCCGCGCGCGGCGAAATGCTGCAGCAGATAACCGTCGTTGCTGGCGATCTCCAGCACGAGCGAATGCGCACCGAAGCCGAAGCGCGCGCACATCTGCGACGCGAATGCGCGCGCATGTGCCACCCAACCGGCCGAGACCGAGGAGAAATACGGGTAGCTGTCGGAAAAGATCGTGTCCGGCGGCACGATCGTGTCCACCTGGGCAAGCAGGCACGCAGCGCAGACGCGCACATGCAGCGGCCAGCACGGATCCGGGCCGTACGCCGCCTGCTCCGGCGTGACCAGCGCGTTGGCGAGCGGCGTCGTGCCGAGATCAACCAGGCTGTGCCGCAGCGCCGCCCCGCACAGGCGGCAGCGGGTCATGCCAGTTGCCGGAATTTCCGACCATCCCACGTCATTCCCGCAAAAGCGGGAACCCAGGCCCTGCGCATGGCATTCCGCGACGTTTGCCTGGATGCGCGCCTGCGCGGGCATGACGTGGAAAGGTCTGAGCGAACAATCATGCCGCCGCGCACCACGTCTTCCAGGGCGCGCGGCCCGATTCCCACAGCGCCTGCAGATGCGTGCGGTCGCGCTGCGTGTCCATCGCGTGCCAGAATCCGGTGTGGCGATAGGCGGCCAGTTCGCCGTCGCGCGCCAGCCGCTCCAGCGGCGCCCGCTCCCACGGCGTCTCGTCGCCGTCGATGTAGTCCAGCACCGCCGGCTGCAGCACGAAGAAGCCGCCGTTGATGAAGGCGTTGTCGCCGGGCGGCTTTTCAGTGAACTGGACGACGCGCGTGCCGTCCATGACCAGCGCGCCGTAGCGGCCGGGCGGCACCACGGCGGTGACGGTGGCGAGCCGCCGTTCACGCCGGTGGAACGCGACCAGCGCGCCGATGTCGATATCGGCCACGCCGTCGCCGTAGGTCATGCAGAAGCAGTCGTCGGGATCGAGGAAGCGCGCGAGCCGCTTGAGCCGCCCGCCGGTCATCGTCGCCTCTCCGGTATCGACCAGCGTGACGCGCCAGTCCTCGGCGGAGTTGCGGTGCGTGCGGATCTCGCCGCGTCGCAGGTCGATGGTCACGTCGGAGGCGTGAACCGCGTAGCTGGCGAAATACTGCTTGATCACGTCGCCGCGGTAGCCGAGTGCGACGATGAAGTCGCTGATGCCGTGCTGGCCGTAGAGGCTCATCACGTGCCACAGGATCGGCCGGCCGCCGATCTCGATCATCGGCTTCGGCCGCAGATGCGATTCCTCGCTGATCCGCGTGCCGCGCCCACCGGCGAGGATCACCGCCTTCATGCCGCATCCCCGGCGCGGCGCAGGAAGGCGCGCGGCCAGTAGGTCACGCGCTGCCGTACCGCGCCTTCGTTGAACGGGAACGCCGGCTCCTCAACGCGGAACGCCGGGTTCGCCGCCAGAAAATCGTCGATCGCGCCGAGCGGGTTGTTCCACCCCCAGTCGGCGGCGCTGCGCGGCGCGCCGGCGAACGCGGCCATGATGCCATCGCACGCGACGATCAGGCCGCCCGGCGCGATCAGCGGCGCATAGGCGTCGAGTTCGGCGCGCACGTGCGCGCGCGCGTGCCCGCTGTCGAGCACGACCAGCACGCGCTCGCCCGGCGCGATCCGCGCGCGCACCGCATCGAGCGTGGCCGGCGCGGCGGAGTCGCCCTCGATCAGCGCGATGCGCGGCGCCAGCGCGTGCGCGGCGAGGGCAGTGCGCGTTGCCGGCCTGATGTCGCGGTCGATGCCGATCACGCGCCCGCTGCCGGCCAGCGCGCACAGGCTGGCGTGGAACACCAGCGAACCGCCATGCGCGACGCCGGTTTCCACCACCACGTCGGGCCGCTCCCGCCACAGCACCTCCTGCATGCGCAACAGGTCCTCGGGCAACTGGATCACCGGCCGGCCGAGCCAGGTGA
Source organism: Pseudomonadota bacterium (assembly GCA_021845835.1). The sequence goes on from JAJZVE010000065.1 coordinate 7,789, forward strand.
AGCCATAGACGTATTTCACGTCCCAGCCGCAGCGCAGCCAGGCGGCGGAAACCGCCGCGAAGGCGTCGTCGGTATCCATCCGGTATGTTGCGCGGGTGCCGTCGGCGCGTTCCACCCGCACCTCGCCGCGCGTCTCGTCAATTGTCAGCATCGACGTCCTGTCGCAGGCTGCCGTTGCGCGCCAGCCTGCCCGGCGGGGATTGACGAAGCGTTAGCGCGTCAGCCCAATTCGGCGCGCACCGCCGAGGCCAGTTCGTGCATATGGAACGGTTTCTTGAGGAAACGAACCACGATCGGCTGCGGCAGGAAATAGCCGGAGATGACGATCACCTTCAGCGTCGGCTGGCGCGCCCGCGCCAGTTCCACCAGTTCCAGCCCCGACATGCCCGGCATGCGCACGTCGGTGATGACCAGGCCGATGCCCGGATGCGTGACCAGCATCGACAGCGCTTCCTCGCCGCTGCCGGCCTGCCGCACGCCGTAGCCGAACTCAGCCAGTGTTTCGGCGAGAATCTCGCGCACTTCCGGGTCGTCGTCCACGACGAGTATGTTCGGCGTCCCGGGATTCACGGTGGTCACGGTTCCTTCACGTGCGCGCGCACTCTAGCAGGCGTCGGCAGCAAACCAAGCGGGTTGATGACGGGCGCCCGGCAGTTGGCTCCGGGGCAGCGCCGCCCCGTCCCATCACGTTTCGTTGAAGTCGGCCCCGGGATGCTTCGCTGAACGGTTGCATCAGCGCGCCGCCTGCGCAACGGCGCGGGGCCGGTCAGGTGCGCCGCGCGCCCCGGAACTGCCGGCGCGGTGCGGCGTTTCCCAACACCACGCGCCGCACGGCGTCCCCCGCACGCATGGCCGGCAACCGCGATAACCGGTTCCCATGGCAGGCAGGTTGCTCGAAATGGCCACGGTCAGGCTGCGTCCCTGGCACTATGTCGTCGCGGCGCTGCTGTGCGCGCTCGTCGTTCTGGTCGCGGTGTGGGACTGGGATTGGTTCATTCCCCCGGTCGAACGCATCGCCTCCGCCAGGCTCGGCCGGCCGGCGCACATCCAGCACCTGCATGTCCGCATTGCGCGCAACCCGGTGCTGGAGGCGGATGGGGTGGTGGTGGACAACCCGCCCGGCTTCGCCGCGCCCGGCCCGTTCGCGCGCATCGCCCGTCTGGCGGTGACGGTCAATGGCCCGGCCTATCTGCACGGGCGCGTGCTGATCGTCCCCTCGATCGAGGTGGACACGCCGGACGTGAACGCGACCGCCCTGCCGAACGGGCGCAACAACTGGACCTTCCCGTTCAGCGGCGTACCCGCCGGCGGCAAGTCGGGGTCGGGCGCGAAGATCGGCTATCTGCGCATCGCCGATGGCCACGTCCACGCCGTCGATCCCAGGTTGCAGGCCGATTTCCACCTCGATATCGCCACCCGCGAGCCGGGCGCGGGCCCTCCGGCGCAAGTGGTGGTGCAGGCCCACGGCACCTATGCCGGGCAGCCGATTTCCGGCCAGTTCGTCGGCGGCGCCTTGCTCACCCTGCGGGACGAATCCAACCCGTATCCGATCGATCTGGCCCTCGCCAACGGGGCGACGCACGTCCTGCTGCGCGGCACGGTGCAGGATCCGCTGGCGTTCGCGGGCACCAACCTGAAGGTCAACCTGTCCGGCGACAGCCTCGCCAGTCTGACGCCGCTGCTCGGCGTGCCGGCCCCCGCGACGCCGCCCTTTCGGCTGACCGGCGACGTGACCTACGCCGACCGGCACATCCGGCTGGAGCATCTGGCCGGGCAGGTGGGCAATTCCGACCTGGAGGGCGACATCGCGGTCGATCCTGGAACACAACGGTTTCAGGTGGCGGTCGACCTGCACTCGCGCCAGGTCGATCTGGCCGATTTCGCCGGCATGATCGGGGCCACGCCGGGCCGGGCCACGACCGCCGGCGAGACGCCGCAACAGCGGGCGGAGGCAGCGCGCGCCAGTGCCGGCCCGTGGCTGATCCCGCACACGCCGTTCGATCTGCCGCGGCTGCAGGCGGCCGACATGACGCTGCACTATCGCGGCGACCACATCGAGGGGAAGTTCATCCCGCTCGACGACCTGACCGCGGACGTGACCATCAAGGACGGCGCCGTGCATGCCCATCCGGTCAGCTTCGGCGTCGGGCGCGGCCGCATCTTCCTCGACATCACCGCCGACGAGGTGCGACCGCACGAACTGCATGCGCGCACCGAGGCGGACTTCCGCAACGTGGACCTGGCGCGGCTGATGCGGGCCACGCACATGTTCGGCGGCGGCGGCCGGATCGGCGGCCATGCGCTGGTGGACGGCACTGGCGGCTCGATCTCGGGCATCCTCGGCCACGGCAACGGCGATCTGAAACTGTTCATGACCGGCGGCGACCTCTCGGCGCTGCTGGTGGACCTCTCGGGGCTGGAGTTCGGCAACGCGCTGCTGTCCGGACTCGGTCTGCCCAAAAAAAAGACCGAGGTGCGCTGCCTGGTCGCCGACTTTGCCCTGCGTGACGGCATGCTCGACACGCGCACGCTGCTGTTGGACACCGGCGAGGCAAACGTTACCGGCAAGGGCAGTGTCAATTTGCGCGAGGAAGTTATCGACTACCAGTTGCGAACGCACGCCAGGCATTTCACCATCGGCTCGCTGCCCACGCCGATCGACATCACCGGCCACCTGAAAAACCCGACCATCCGCCCGGATGCGAAGGATCTGGCCGCGCGCGGCGCGCTGGCGGCGGGCCTGGGCGTGCTGCTGACGCCGCTGGCGGCGCTGCTGCCGACGATCCAGCTCGGCCTCGGCGAGGACAACGATTGCGGCCAACTGATCCGCAGCGCCCAGGGCACGCCTGGCCCGGCCGATGCGCATGGCGCACCGCATTGACTAAATTTCACGCAAGCGTGAATTCTCCCCCTGGCGAACTGGCCTTCCGGCGGGACATATAGCCCGGAAGTGAGACATCAACGCCCCTGTCGGCGCGGCCGACCCTGTCTGCGCTGAGCCGCGATGCCGGGCATGTCCGTGGCAGCCTTGTTGGCACTCGCGGGGCAGGACCCGATGCTGCAGGCCGTCCTCATCATCCTCGGCACCTTCGTGCTGGAGGATGCCGCCACCGTGCTCGCCGCCATGCATGCGCAATCCGGCGCCATCCCGATCCCGCTCGCCCTGTGCTCGCTCTATGCCGGCATCGTGCTGGGTGATCTCGGCCTCTACGCGCTCGGCGCGCTGTCGGTCAGGCTGCCCTGGGTGGCGCGGGTGGTGCCGAAGCGGCGCATGCGCCAGGGGCGGGACTGGCTGGACGGGCGGGTGTTCCAGGTGGTGTTCATCAGCCGCTTCATTCCGGGCGCGCGCTTGCCGACCTATACCGCCTGCGGCTTCCTGGGGGCCGACTGGGGCCGCTTCGCGTTGGCCGCCGTGGTGGCGACGCTGATCTGGACGTCGCTGCTGTTCGGCATCTCGCTCAAGGTGGGGGCGCTGCTCATGGAATATCTCGGCGCCTGGCGCTGGGCGGGCGGCATCGGCTTCGCGCTGGTGGTGATCCTGCTCGGCCGCACCGCGGCGCGGCTGCAGGAGGCGCGGCGATGAAGGCCGCCACGCTGGCGCGCCCGGCACCGCCGCGCGCCGCCGAGCCGGTGGTGAGCCGTTTCGAATTCTGGCCGGACTGGGCCTTCTACGCGCCGATCGTGGCGCAATGGATCCTGCTCGGCCTGCGCTACGGCGACCTGAGCCTGCCGACCGCGGCCAATCCGCACATCGAGCTCGGCGGCCTGTGCGGCGAGAGCAAGACCGCGATCCTCGATCAACTGCACGGCCCGGCGCGGGCCCTGCTCGCCCCGTATGTCCGCTTCGACCCCGGTACGCCGGAAGCGGCGGAGCGGACGATGGCGGCGGCCGGCCTCGCGTATCCGGTGATCGTCAAGCCGGACGTGGGCTGCAACGGCGCCGGCGTGCGGCTGCTGCACGACCGCGCCGGGCTGGCCGCGTATCTCGCGGCGTTCCCCGCCGATGCGCGGCTGATGCTGCAACGCTTCGTGCCCGACGAGGGCGAGGCGGGCATCTTCTATATCCGCCGGCCCGGCGAGGCGGCGGGGCGGATCACCTCGCTGACGCTCAAATACCCGCCCTTCGTGGTCGGCGACGGCAAGCGCACGCTGGCGGCGCTGGTGCAGGACGATCCGCGGGCCGGCGTGATCCCGCACATGTATCTGCCGCGGCTCGGCGCACAGCGCGACCGGGTGCCGGCGTCGGGCGAGCAGGTGCGCCTCGTCATGGTGGGCAACCACTGCAAGGGCGCGATCTTCCGCGACGGCAGCGAGCAGATCACGCCGGCGCTGACGCGCGCGGTGGAGGCGATCGCGCGCGCGCTGCCGGAATTCCATTTCGGCCGGCTGGACGTGCGCTTCGACTCGCTCGCCTCGCTGCGGCGGGGTGAGGGGTTCACCGTGATCGAGATCAACGGCGTCGGCTCCGAGGCGACGCATGTCTGGGACGCGCGGGCGCGGCTGCGCCGGGCCTGGGCGGACCAGTTCTTCCACTACCGCATGGCGTTCGAGATCGGCCGCGCCCAGCGCGCGCGCGGCCACCGGCCAAGCGGCATCG
>JAJZVE010000066.1 GCA_021845835.1 Pseudomonadota bacterium
GTAGATGCCGCGCGGACGATGATATTTGAAGCTGCGCCCGACGACGCGGACATCGTTGGCGAGCAGCGCGGAGGCGAGCGTGTCGCCGGCGAAGCCGGACAGGGCGGCGCCGTCCCAGGTGAAGCGCCGCGCCTGCGTCCGGTCGATGCGCCCGCCGGCCGCGAGCCGTCGCGCGGTCATGGCTTCTGCGCCGCCAGCACGGCGTGCGTCACGGTATCGCGCTCCATCATGAACCACTGGCCGCAGCCTTGCGCATGGCACCAGACTTCGCGGTGTGGGCCTTTGTCGTTGCGGCGCAGGTAGAGATAGTCCGCCCACGCGGCGTCGCTCACTTCGGCGGCCGGGCCGGGGCGCGCGACCGGCTCGCCGCCATAGGTGAATTCAGGCTCGTCGCGCGGTCCGCACCAGGGACAGGGAATCAGCAGCATGCGTCTGGCCTCAATGCGAAATGCCGGCGCCGGCGGCTTCGTCGATCAGCGCGCCGGAGGTGAAGCGCGCAAGATCGAACGGCGCCGAGATCGGATGGTGCTTTCCTGTCGCCATCGCGTGCGCGAGGAAATAGCCGCCCGCCGGCGTCGCCTTGAACCCGCCGGTGCCCCAGCCGCAATTGAGAAACAGATTGCCGACCGGCGCGGGGCCGAGGATCGGGCTGTAGTCCCACGGCACATCGACGATGCCTGCCCATTGCCGCAGCATCTTCAGCCGCCGGAACGCCGGGAAGATCTCCAGCATGGCGGCGACGATCGCCTGCGTCGTCGGCAGGTTGCCGCGCTGCGCATAGGACGGATACAGGTCAAGTCCGGCGCCGAACACCAGTTCGCCCTTGTCGGATTGCGAGACATACGTGCCGGTGGCAAAGGACATGGCGACGGTGTGCAGCACCGGCTTGACCGGCTCGCTCACCATCGCCTGCAGCGCGAAGCTGGTGATCGGCAGACGGAACCCCGCCTTTGCCGCCAGCACGCCGGAATGGCCCGACGGTGACAGGCCGATCGCGCCCGCTGCGACGAAGCCCTGTTGCGTCTCGACCCCCAGCACGCGCCCGTTCGCGATGCGGAAGCCAAGAACTTCGCAGTTCTGCACGATATCAACGCCGAGCGCGTCGGCTGCGCGCGCATAGCCCCACGCCACCGCATCGTGCCGCGCGATGCCGCCGCGCCGCTGCACGACACCGCCGTGGATCGGAAAGCGCGCGCCGGGCGCGAAATTGGCCAGCGGCAATTCGGCACGGACCTGCGCCACGTCGAGCAGTTCGGCGTCGATGCCGTTGATCTGCATCGCGTTCACCGACCGCGCCAGCAGCTCCATGTCGTGGTCGGAGTGGCCGAGATACAGCACGCCGCGCTGGCTCAGCATGATGTTGAAGTTCAGTTCTTCGCCGAGCTGCTCGTATTGCCGCAGCGCGAAGTCATAGAGCGCGACGCTTTCGGGGAAAAAGTAGTTGGAACGAACGACCGTGGTGTTGCGCCCGGTGTTGCCGCCGCCGAGCCAGCCGCGCTCCAGCACCGCGACGCGGCGGACGCCGTGGACCTTGGCGAGATAGTAGGCGGCGGCCAGCCCATGCCCGCCGCCGCCGACGACGACGGCATCATAGCGCCGCTGCAGTTCGGGCGATCGCCAGGCCTGCGGCCAGGCGCGATGGCCGGCCAGGCCCTGGCGGAGCAGCGAAAGGGACGAATAGCGCATGGTTCAGTCGGTCATCTCGCGGGTCCGGCGATGCAGCAGCGTTCTCCAGAACGGGCTGGCGGCGCGGGACGCCAGTTCCGAATGCCGCGGCGGCGCGGACGGCGCCGGGACGAAAGCCGTCCGCTGCGCGCGCGGCACCTCGCCTCGTAGCAGCATCCGCGCCCCCGTGAACAGGCCGAGCGCGGCCAGCACCAGGGCCAGATAGCCGAACAGCCCGGGCGGCCCGGCGCGGCCCATCAGCAGTCCGGCGACCGAGGGGCTGACCGAGGAACCGAGCGACCACACGAACAGCAGCCCGCCGCTTGCCGCCACGTAGTCGCCGCGCTGCATGCGGTCGTTGGTCTGGCCGGCGCCGAGGCCGTAGAGGGGCGCCGTCATGCCGGCGAAGCAGAAGCCGAGGGCCGCGGTCGCCGCGAACGGCACGCGGCCGGCCAGCCCCAGCGCGAGCGCGAGCAGGAACGCCGCCGCGATCGTGCCGACCATGACCGGCCGGCGTCCGATCCGGTCGGACAGCAGGCCGACCGGATACTGCACCAGCAGCCCCGCCGCCATCGCGGCGGAGATGAACCCGGCGACCGAGCCGGCGCCATAGCCGCTGCGCTGCAGGAACACCGGCACCAGCGAATAAAAGGCGCCGTTGACCAGGCCGGAGGCGAGGCAGCAGGCGACGCCGACCGGCGAGACGCGATAGAGCCGCCCGAGCGCGAAATGCGCCTGCGGGCGCACCGCCGGGTTGGCCTGCTGGGTCAGCGCCAGCGGCAGCACCGCGGTCGCGAACAGCAGGCCGACCAGCACGAACAGCACCGGCTCCGCCGCCACCACGTTCAGCGCCAGCGGTCCGGCCGCCGCCGCCCCCCAGGAGGCGACCAGATAGGCACCGAACACCCGGCCGCGTGTCGCGCTGTCGGCACGGTCGTTGAGCCAGCTCTCCACCACCAGCAGCATGCCGGAACTGGCGTAGCCGATGCAGAGCCGCAGCAGCGCCACCGGCCACGGCGCCTGCCCGAACACGAGCAGCAGCGCCGCGTCGGCGGCGATGGCGGCGAACACGGCGAAGGCGCGGATATGGCCAACCCGCGTCACCACCCGCTCGCAGGTGAGCGCGCCGCCCAGGAAGCCGACATAGTAGGCCGACGCCACCGCGCCGATCGCCGCCGACGAGGCGCCGCCCCTGAGCAGCAGCAGCGGGATCAGCGGCGTCATGATGCCGAGTGCGCCCTGGGCGCACACCAACCCCAGCAGTACCGGCAGGAGGGGGGCAAGACGGAACGGCATCGGCCGCATCATGCGCCGCCGCCGCCGTTGCGCGCGCATCCGTTTTTGTCATGCCGCAATCGACATTTCCGATGTTGCGCCGGTCGCGCCGATGCGATGGATAGACCATGCGCCCACTGACGATCACCGCGATCGAGATCACCCACCACCGCCTCGCCTTTGCGCCGCCGTTCCGCGCGAGCTGGGATTCCAGCCCACGGCACCACTGGGACGCCACCATCGTGCGCGTGCGCACCGACCAGGGCCTGACCGGCATCGGCTCGGGCGACCTCATGCTCGGCTTTGCCGGTCACGAACACCTGTTCATCGGCCAGGACCCGCTGGCGATCGAGCGGCATTACCGCACGCTCAGCCATCTTGCCTTCCACTATGGCCGCTGCTGGCCGCTCGACCTCGCGCTGTGGGACCTCGCCGGCCAGGCGGCCGGGCTGGCGTGCTGGAAGCTGCTGGGCGGACTGTCCAACCGCGTGCGGGCCTATGCCTCCTCCGGCACGCTGCGCGATCCGGGGGCGATGGCGGCGGCGGCGGAGCGGTATCTGGCCGCCGGTTTCCCGGCGCTCAAGATCCGCTTCCAGCGCGGCGACTGGCGCGACGACATCCGCGCGCTGGAGGCGGTGCGGGCGCGCGTGGGGGCGCGGCTGACGCTGATGGTCGATTGCAACCAGGGCTGGCGGCTGCCGCAGGACACCTATCCGCCCTGGTCGCTCAAGGACGCGCTGACGGTCGCGCGGGAGCTGGAGCGGCTGGATGTCTATTGGATGGAGGAACCGCTGCATCGCGGCGACCGCGCCGGCATGCGGCGGCTGCGCGAGCGCGTCGATGTGCGTATCGCCGGCGGCGAGATGACGCGCGAACTTCACGAGTTCCGCGACCTGATCGGCGAGGGCTGCCTCGATGTGCTGCAGCCGGACGCGGCGCTGGTCGGCGGCATCACCGGGCTGCGCCGCGTCGCGCTGATGGCGCAGGAACATGGGCTTGTCTTCACGCCGCACACCTGGGGCAACGGCATCGGCCTGATCGCCAACGCGCACCTGACCGCCGGCCTGACCGACGCGCCCTGGCTGGAGTTCCCCTACGACCCGCCGGAATGGGACCTCGACCGCCGCGACTACATGCTGGCCGAGCCGTGCCGGGTCGACGCCGCGGGCTGGATCACGCTGTCGGACGCGCCGGGCATGGGGTTGGCGCTGGACGAGGCGCGGCTGGCGCGGACGCGGATCGTGTGATGGAGAGCCGGGCATGATCGACCGCCGCTGGCTGCCGCTGAACGCGCTGCGCGCCTTCGAGGCGGTCGGGCGCCACCTGAGTTTTACCGCCGCCGCCCAGGCGCTCAGCGTGTCGCAGAGCGCGGTCAGCCGGCACGTGATCGCGCTGGAGGGCCTGCTCGGCTCGCCGCTGTTCGAACGGAAGCCGGGCGCCTTCGCGCTCACCGACGCCGGCGCCGCGCTGCTGCCGGTGGTGCGCAAGTCCTTCGACCGCATCGAACAGGCGCTGAACGATATCGTGCATGACGGCGGCGGCAAGCTGCGGTCCTTGCGCGTGCAGTTGCCGCCCACCTTCGCGCACCGCCTCGCGGTGCCGATGCTGCGCGAGTTCCGCAGCGTCTGCCCCGACGTGATCCTGGACATCGAAAGCCCGCACCATGTCGGCCTGCCGTCGCGCGATGCCGACGCAGCGGTGATCTACGCCAAGCCCCTGGTCAGCGACCGCGTCTCCAACCTGCTGTGGATGGAGCGGCTGGTGCCGATGTGCCACCCCCAGGTCGCCGCCGGCGCGGGCGCCGGGCTTGCCGGCTACCTCGCGCGCGCGGAGCTGCTGCACGCCAAGCTCGATCACGAGCCGCGGCACAAGCTCTGGCACATGCTGACGCGGCAGATCGGCGTGGAAGTGGAGACGGAGCGCGGGCTGGTGTTCGACACCTCCGTGCTGGCCGCCGAATACGCGCTGTCGGGCGAAGGCATCGCGCTGCTCGACCCGCGCATCTTCGCGGGCGAGCTGGCTTCCGGCCGGCTGGTCGCGCCGTTCGATTCGGTGCTGGAGTCGGGCTACGGCTACTACCTGACCATCCACCCGGAGGACCTCGCCGACCCGGCGATCGCGCGGTTCCGGAGCTGGATGATCGAGCGGTTCGGGCTGCAGCCGGAAACGGCGCTGCCGCTGCGCGTGGTCGCCTCGGCCGCTCCGCCCCTCGCGCGCCCATGAGCGCGCCGGCACCCCCCTGGTCAGGCGCGCGGCGGCGTGACACACTCGTCGGCCACGACCGTTCCGATCGCCACAAGAAACGCCACGTGAAGGGAAACACGCCAATGATGAACCGACGCCAGTTCACCACGATGACGCTTGCCGCCGGCCTTCTGGCCGGCTCGGCGCGCGGTGCGCTCGCCGCGCTTGGCCCGATCGACGTGAGCAAGGTGCGCAAGGACATCAACGCCAACGGCAAGAAGCTGTCGATCGCGACCGTCGTGAAGGTGGACGGCATCGCCTGGTTCGACCGCATGCGCGAGGGCGTCAAGGAATTCGGCGCGCTGACCGGCAACGACACCTGGATGGTCGGCCCCAGCCACACCGACGCCGCCGAACAGGTGCAACTGGTGGAGAACCTGATCGCCCAGGGCGTGGACGGCATCTGCATCGTGCCGTTCTCGGTCGAGGCGGTCGAGCCGGTGCTGAAGAAGGCGCGCGACCGCGGCATCGTCGTCATCGCGCATGAAGCCTCCAACCTCAACAACGCCGACTACATCATCGAAGCCTTCGACAACAGGGCATACGGCGCCAAGCTGATGTCGGTGCTCGGCAAGGAAATGGGTGGCGAAGGCGAGTATGTCGCGACCGTCGGCAGCCTGACCAGCCAGAGCCACAACGAATGGGTGGACGGCGCCATCGCCTATCAGAAGGAACACTTCCCGAAGATGAAGATGGCGATGGATCGCATCGAGACCTATGACGATGCGAACCAGGACTATACGAAGCTGAAGGAGGCGCTGACCACCGATCCCAATATCAAGGGCATTCTCGGCGCGCCGATGCCGACTTCCGCCGGCGCCGGCCGGCTGATCGCCGAGCGCGGGCTGAAGGGCAAGGTGTTCTTCGCCGGCACCGGCCTCGTGTCGGTGGCCGGCCAGTATCTCAAGAGCGGCGACATCGACTACATCCAGTTCTGGGACCCGGCCACCGCCGGCCTCGCCATGAACATCCTGGCGGCGATGGCGCTGAAGGGAAAGAAGGGCGAGATCAAGGAGGGGCTGGACCTCGGGCTGCCCGGCTACGAGCACCTGATCACGCCGGTCAAGGACAAGCCGAACCTGCTCTACGGGGCGGGCTGGGTCGGCGTGACGCGCGACAACATGGCCGAATACAACTTCTGACCGCAGCGGAGGGGCGTCGCCACGGCGCCCCTCCGATCCTGCCGCATCCCGCGATGCCGCCGCCGCTCCTCGAATTGCGCCATGTCGGCAAGAGCTTCGCCGGCGTGCGGGCGCTGGACGACCTGTCGCTGGCCATCGCGCCGGGCGAGATCCATTGCCTCGCCGGCGAGAACGGCTCGGGCAAATCGACGCTGATCAAGATCGTCTCGGGCGTCTATCAGGCCGACCAGGGCGAGCTGCTGTTCGACGGCGAGCCGGTGCGCGGGCTGACGCCGGCGCGCGCCATCGCGCGCGGCGTGCAGGTGATCTTCCAGGACTTCTCCCTGTTCGGCAATCTGACCGTCGCCGAGAACCTCGCGCTCAGCAACGAGCTGCGCGACCGGCGGCGCTTCGTGCGCTGGCGCCGCGTGCGCGCCATCGCCGCCGAGGCGGTGGCGCGGCTCGGCGTCGATCTCGACCTTGACGCCGATGTCGAGCGCCTGCCCACATCCGGCCGCCAGTTGGTGGCGATCGCGCGCGCGCTGATGTCGGATGCCCGCCTGCTGATCATGGACGAGCCGACCACGGCGCTGACGCGCAAGGAAGTGGAGACGCTGTTCCGCATCGTGCGCGACATCCAGGCGCGCGGCATTTCGGTGCTGTTCGTCAGCCACAAGATGCGCGAGATGCTGGAGATCAGCGAGCGCATCACCGTGATCCGCAATGGCCGCGTGGTGGCGAGCGGCCCGACGGCCGGGTTCGACGAGATCAGTATCACCCGCGCCATGACCGGCCACGACCCGCTCGGCGCGCCCTTTGTCCGGCGCAGCGGCGGCACCGAGGTGCCGCGGCTGGCGGTGCAGGCTCTCGGCGTCCCCGGCCGGTTCAGCGACATCGACCTCGCCGCGCAGCCAGGCGAGATCATCGGCATTTCCGGCCTGCTCGGCTCCGGGCGGACCGATTTCGCGCTGACGCTGTTCGGCATGCACCCCGACTATCGCGGCCGCATCGCCATCGACGGCGCCGAGGTGCGGCTCGCCAGCGTGCAGGACGCGGTCCGCCACGGCATTGCCTATGTGCCGGAGGACCGGCTCACCGAGGGGCTGTTCCCGACCCAGAGCATCAACCGCAACCTGCTCGCCAGCTCGCATGCCCGCTACGCGCGCCACGGCCTGCTGGCCGTCGGCCGCGCCAACGCGGCCGCCGGGCGCATGATCGAGGCGATGCAGATCGCGACCCCCACCGGCGAGCGGCCGGTGATCGAGCTGTCCGGCGGCAACCAGCAGCGCGTCGTCATGGGGCGCTGGCTGATGACCGAGGCGCGCATCCTGGTGCTGAACGGTCCGACCGTCGGCGTCGATGTCGGATCGAAGGCGGGCATCCACCGCAAGCTGCGCGAGCTTGCCGAGACCCAGGGGCTGACGGTGCTGATGATCTCCGACGACGTGCCGGAACTGGTGCAGAACTGCAGCCGCATCCTGATCATGCATCGCGGCCACATCGTCGATGAGGTCGCCGCTGCCGGCACCACGGAGGCGGACGTGAGCGAGCGGCTGAGGCAGCTGGCATGATGCAGCCGGCGCTGCTGCGGCGGTCGGAAACCGTCATCTTCCTGGTGATCGTCGCGGCGATGATCGGGATCGGCCTGGTCAACCCGGCGTTCTGGCAGCTCGGCAACCTGTTCAGCCTGCTGCGGGCGAACATCGTAACCGGCATCATGGCGCTCGGCGTGCTGACGGTGATGATTTCCGGCGGCATCGACGTGTCCTTCCCGGCCTTCGCGATGATGGCGATGTATGTCACGCTGCTGTGGATGCTGGACGGCGGCCACGGCGGCGTCGCGCTGCCGTTCGCGATGGCGACCGCGATCGGGCTGGCGCTGGGCGCGCTCAACGCGTTCTTCGTCCACACCGTGCGCATGATCCCGCTGATCGTGACGCTGGGCACCGGCGCGCTGGTGCGCGGCTTCCTGCTCGGCTTCATCGGCACCAGCAACATCAACATCGACCGCATGCCGCCGCAGCTCATCGACTTCGCCAAGACCGACCTGCTGGTCACCAGGGCGGCGGATGGCGGGCAGGTCGGGCTGACGGCGATGCTGCTGATCTATCTCGGCTTCGCGCTGCTGGTGCATCTGCTGCTGACGCGCACCATGATCGGCCGCGCCGTGTTCGCGATCGGCGGCGACAAGGAAGCCGCGCGGCGCGTCGGCTTCAACATCCGCCGCACCACCTTCTTCGTCTATTGCCTCGCCGGCGCGCTGGCCGGGTTCACCGGGCTGCTGCACGTCTCGATGATCTGGCTCGCCAACCCGCACGATCTCGCTGGCATGGAACTGGACGTGATCGCCGCCGTCGTGCTCGGCGGCGCCAGTATCTTCGGCGGGCGCGGCAGCGTGCTGGGCACCATGCTGGGTGTGTTCATGCTGGTCATGGTGAACAACAGCCTCATCATCATGCATATCAGCACGACCTGGCAGCGCGTGGTGGTCGGCGGGATCGTGATCGGCGCCACCGCCATCACCGCCTGGCGCGACCGCGCCCGTCTCGCCTGAACAGGAGCCCCGCGCGCATGCCGCCGCAAATCGATCTGCGCCGCTTCGTCCGCCGCGACGCCAACCTGCTGCAACTGCTGGCGCTGACGGCGTTGATTTTCGTGCTGATGAGCGTGCTCAATCCGGAGAAATTCCTCCGCCCCTACAACTTCGAGTCGATGACCTTCGTCGCGCCGGAGCTGGGGCTGCTGTCGATCGCGATGATGCTGGCGATGCTGACCGGCGGCATCGATCTTTCCGTGATCGGCATCGCCAATCTGTCCGGCATCGTTGCCGGGCTGTTCTTCCACCTCGTCGGCGGCGTGCGCGGGCCGGCGCTGATGCACCTGCCGCTCGCGACCGTCGCCGGCGGCGTCGCCATCGCGCTGGCGACCGGGCTGGCCGCCGGGGGGCTGAACGGCCTGCTGATCGCGCGACTCGGCATCACGCCGATCCTCGCGACCATCGGCAGCGGGCAGGTGTTCGTCGGGCTGGCGCTGGTGCTGACCGGCGGCCCGGCGATCGTCGGCTTTCCGGCGCTGTGGGATGCGATCGGCAACGCGGCGCTGTTCGGCGTGGCATTGCCGCTGCTGCTGTTCCTGCTGGTCGCGGCGCTGGTTGCGCTGGTGCTGACGCGCACGCCGCTCGGCATCGACCTGTTCCTGATCGGTACCAGCGCCAGGGCCGCCGCATTCGCGGGCGTCCGCCTCGGCCGTGCGATCTTCCTGTCCTACGTCGCGACCGGCGCACTGGCGAGCCTTGCCGGCGTCCTGCTGTCGGCGCGCACCAACGCGGCGAAATCGGACTACGGCACGTCCTATCTGCTGCAGGCGGTGCTGATCGCGGTGCTGGGCGGCACCAATCCGGCCGGCGGGCGGGCGACGGTGCTCGGCGTCGCCATCGCGCTGGCGGCGCTGATGCTGCTGTCAAGCGGCTTCCAGCTCATGCGCTTCAGCAATTTCCTGGTGGATTTTATCTGGGGTGCGTTCCTGCTGATCGTCATCGCCATCAACGCGCTGCGCAACCGCGTGCGCTGACCGCCGCTGCGGCCGCACGCGAGCAACGTTCATCTGTGGCGGCAGATCACTCCGCCGCCCGCAGTGTCGGCAGATGCGGGCGCGGGCGGGCACGGCGGCGCAGATCCAGCGTCTCCGCCGCCGCCGCCGCCGCGGTGCGCAGCAACTGCTCGCGTCCCGGCGCGTACTGCACCGGGCCGGGCAGCACCATGCCATGCTCGGCCGCGGCGCGTAGCGCGAAGCCGGGGTCGGCCAGATGCGGCCGCGCCAGCGCCACCAGATCGGCGCGGCCGGCGGCAAGGATCGTGTTCACCTGGTCGGCAGTGGTGATGCTGCCGACGCACATGGTCGCAAGGTTGGCCTCGTTGCGGATCGCATCGGAGAACGGCGTCTGGAACATGCGCCCGTACACCGGCGCCGCCTCCGGCGTGGTCTGGCCGGAGGACACGTCGATCAGGTCGCAGCCGGCCTCGGCGAAAGCGCGCGCGATGGCGACGGACTCCTCGCCGGTGATGCCGCCCTCCTGCCAGTCGGTGGCGGAAATGCGTACGCTCATCGGCCGCTCCGCCGGCCAGGCGGCGCGCATCGCCGCGAACACCTCCAGCGGGAAGCGCAGCCGGTTGTCGAGGCTGCCGCCGTACTCGTCGCGGCGCTGGTTGGTCAGCGGCGAGATGAAGCTCGCCAGCAGATAGCCGTGGGCGCAATGCAGCTCCACCATGTCGAAGCCGGCGCGCAGCGCGCGCCGCGTCGCGGCCACGAAGGCGTCGCGCACGCGGTCCATGTCGGCGCGCGTCAGCGCGCGCGGCACCTGGCTGTCCGGGTAGTACGGCAGCGGCGACGGCGCCTCGATCGGCCAGGCGCCGGACGGCAGCGGGCGGTCCAGCCCTTCCCACATGAGTTGCGTCGCGCCCTTGCGCCCGGCATGGCCCAGCTGCAGGCAGAATTTCGTCTGCCCGTTGGCATGCACGAAATCGACGATGCGGCGCCACGCCGCTTCCTGCGTGTCGTTCCAAAGGCCGGTGCAGCCGGGCGTGATGCGCGCATCCGGCGCGATGTCGGTCATCTCGGTGAACATCAGCCCGGCGCCGCCCTGCGCGCGGCTGCCGTAATGCACCAGATGGAAATCGTTCGGCACGCCGTCCACGGCCGAGTACATGCACATCGGGCTGACCACGATGCGGTTGCCGAGCGCGAGGCCGCGCAGCGCGAACGGCTGCAGCATCGGCGGCGCGCCCGCCACCGGCGCCAGCCCGCGCGTCCGCATCTGGGCCGCGAACATCGCGTCCGTCGCGGCGACGAACGCCGGCGCACGCAGGCGCAGATTGTCGTAGGTGATGGATTTCGAGCGCGTCATCAGCCCGAACGCGAACTGCACCGGGTCCATGTGCCAGAACCGCGCGACATGCTCGAACCACACCAGCGACACGTCCGCGGCGTGCTGCGTCCGTTCCACCTCGTCGCGCCGCGCATTTGCGAAATCCGCAAGCGCTGCCTGCACGCTCGAATTGCGGCGGCAGCTTTCGTAAAGCGCGATGGCGTCCTCCATCGCCAGTTTCGTCCCGGCGCCGACGGAGAAGTGCGCGCTCGCCTTGGCGTCGCCCAGCAGCACTGCGTTGCCCATCACCCAGCGCGCATTGCGGATCATCGGGAAGCGGCGCCACTGCGAGCGGTTGATGAGCAGGCGGTGCCCGTCGAGGTCGTCCGCGAACACACCTTCCAGGAAGCGCGCCGACTGCGTCTCGTCCATCGTATCGAGGCCGGCGCGCGCGAAGGTGGCGGGGTCGGTTTCCAGTACCCAGGTCGAATGCCCAGGCTCGTACTGGTAGGCGTGGGCGATGAAGATGCCGTGGGGGGTTTCACGGAAGGCAAAGGTGAAGGCGTCGAGCGGTCGGGTCGATCCCATCCAGGCGAAGCGGTTCGGCCGCAGGTCCGCCTCCGGGCGGAAATGGTCGCGATGCCGCTCGCGGATCGCGGAATTGATGCCGTCAGCGACCACGATCAGGTCGGCATCGGCAAAATCCTCGAGGCGGGAGAACTCGGTCCCGAACCGCAGTGCGACGCCGAGGGCGCGGCAGCGTTCGTGCAGCAGCAGCAGCAGCGTGCGCCGCGCGCAGCCGCAGAATCCATTGCCGCCGATGCGATGGCGGGTGCCGCGGAAGCGGATTTCGATGTCGTCCCAGTAGGCGAAGGCGCCGGTGATGGCGCGGTAGCTCTCCGCGTCGTAGCGCTCGAACGTCTCCAGCGTCTGGTCGGAAAACACCACGCCGAAGCCGAACGTGTCGTCCGGCCGGTTGCGCTCGTGGACGGTGATGTCCAGGCGCGGCCAGGTCTGCTTCATCAGGATCGCGAAATACAGCCCCGCCGGGCCGCCGCCGAGGACCGAGATGCGCATCCGCCGCCTCCTGACCGACGGGATACTTTAGACTTGAAGGATTGTCGGCGCAATGGTGGGATGGAGGCCGCCTTGA
>JAJZVE010000067.1 GCA_021845835.1 Pseudomonadota bacterium
TTTGATATTAAGTAAAACAGCCTTTATGCTGTCTGTGCGAATGGTGGCCAGGTACGCCCTTTCTCGTTCCAGAACACGCTCAAGGGCATCCCGCTCTTTCGAGTTCAGCCAGCTTGCCTTCGCCGGTCGCTCCGGCAGGAAAAACAGAATTATCACGCTAAGGACCAATGTCGGGATGCCCTCGGAGATGAACAGCCACTGCCAGCCCGTTAAGCCCCACACGCCATTTAATTGCAGCAGGAGCCCCCCAAGGGGGGCGCCGATCATTGCTGAAAGGGGATTCCCGACGAGAAGGATGCCGATCATTCTCGTCCGGTATTCTGTCGGGAACCAATAGGTAAAGTAGAGCATCAAGCCCGGATAGAACCCTGCCTCAGCGATCCCGAGCAGGAGGCGGCCGATGTAAAAGCTATAGTTGTTCCAGACGAAGGCCATGCCGACCGCAAACAGTCCCCATGTGAACATTATACGTCCGAACCAAATACGCGGCCCGAATCTTTGCAGGGCCATGTTGCTGGGTACTTCAAAGAGGATGTAGCCAAGAAAGAAAATGCTCGAACCCATGCCGAACATCGTTGCGGTAAAGCCAAGATCCCCAGACATGGTCAAGGCCGCCATGCTGACGTTTGTCCTATCCAAATAAGCCAGGAAAAAACCGAACAGCACGAGAGGAAGCACTCTCCACGACACGCGCCTTATAGTATTTGAGGACAAATCCGACATGTTTGTACTTTCGCTGGTTTTGCTAAGTGTCCGTCCGGTGACGTCGTCAGTCATTTCAGTCGGCAGCGGATTCTACGATGTCGTCGGGGGTTTCTAAAGGCGAGGCGTCTGCCTGTTCCGATCTGATGGCATCCACCGTTCTGAGGCGGTGCCGTCCAGCGGGTCGATTTGCCCATGTCACGGTTGGCTGACCTGGGTCAAGCAAAAGCGATTGTCGTTCTGAAACATTCTTCCTGTCAATCGGCGTGCAAAATTGACCGGGTATCGGTGCGCAAATCCGACCGGCACCTACGTGACTCCGGCCGGTCCTGTGCGGCCAACCAACATTCCTGGGTGCAACTCAAACGTGGGTTCGCTCGCACCATGGACAACACTCAGCCTCTCCGCCGGCGCTCGGCAGACAACGCCAACGGCCTCCGGCAAACGCGCTGCGGTTCGCTCGCAGTCATCCCGCCTCCGACGCTCCCTTCGGCGGTTGAGCCATGGCGGCAGCCAGGCGGCCGATGCGGCTCGCGCCCGGATCCCAGCCAGTGCCACAGGCCGCGCCGCCATCGACGACCAGCGCGTGTCCGGTCACGAAGCTGGACTCGTCGCTGGCCAGCCACAATGCCGCATTGGCGATGTCCTCCGGCACGCCGGATCGCGCTATCGGCTGCAGGTCCTTCAGCATGTCCTTGACGATGCGAACGGACTCGTCCAGGCGCTCGGCCGGGACGCCGAGTGCCTTACCGAAGATCGGTGTCGCAATATAGCCGGGGCAGATGCAGTTCACCCGCACCCCTTTGGCGCCGAGTTCGAGCGCGACCGTCCTGGTCAGGTGGATCACCGCCGCCTTGGCGGCGCTGTAGACGTGCGCGGCGGAGATGTAGGTGGCCAGTCCGGTAATGCTCGCCATCGAGATGATGCTGCCGGCACCCTGCCTGACCATGGGGACGGAGGCGTGCTTGATGCCGAGGAACACGCCGCGCAGCAGCACGGCGATCGTCCGGTCGAACCCCTCGGCGGAAATCGACGAGATACCGCCGGAGACGCCGCTGATGCCGGCGTTGTTCACCATGATGTCGAGCTGGCCATGGCTGCGCACCGTGCCGGTGACGAGGGCCTCGACCTCCTCCTCACGGGACACGTCCATGCGCACGAACGTCACCCTGCCGCGCAGGATGCCGGCGGGATGTTGCCCGTCAACAACGCCGTCGCTGCCGACGACCACCGTCGCCCCCTCGCGGACCAGGCGTTCGGCGATCGCCTGGCCGATGCCGCTGGTGCCGCCGGTGACGATCGCCACCTTGCCTGCAAGTGCCGCCATGACCGATGCTCCGTCGTTTCGACCCGCCGCCCGGGCGCGATCCGGCCGCCGCCGCCGCGGATCGCCCCAGGGCATCATCGCACGTAGGTTGGACCGACCCATTCGCGCGTGCCTTCCTGCTTCGACGGTTCGGGCAGAGGCGGCCACGGGTCCGGCAGCGGCGTCATGACGTAGAAGATGTTCGCGGTGATGCGCAGTTCGATGATCTTCCATTCGTCGCCGCTCCTGACAACCCGATCGAGATAAGTGCCGTCGGATCCGTCGATCGATCCGGAACGACCGACATGCTTGTCGGTCCAGTAGGAGCTCGCCAGCGCTTCGTTGCGGTCCTCGCTGAAGCGCACGGTCACATTGGTGACATGGTGGAAGCTGTAGCGCCGTGTGGTCAAGAGGTGCTGGTAGTTGCGACGGACCGCGTCGGCCCCGATGAAGGTGCCGCGCGGATTGACCAGCACGACGTCGGGGTGGAACACCGACATGACGCCCTCGATATCGTTGGCGTCATAGGAGTAGGCGTATTTCACCAGCAGATCGCGCACCGCCATCTCGTCCTCGATCCGCGCAAGCCGGGCCTCGACGGATGCACCCGCCCCGACCGGGGCGTCTGCCACCTGGAGCAGCGGTTCCCACATTTCGCGCCGGATAGCCGTGAAAGCCGGCCGTGTTGCCTGAGTCGCCATGAAACTTCTCCGTGCTGAACGTGTCTGGGCATTGGGGTACGCGGGGTCACGACGTCGCCACCGACGCAGGGCGCGAGCAAAACGCGGGCCAGATCGAGGGGTAGCGGGAAGGTGGAGAAGCGTGCCGCGGCACCACATGATCCGAACCTTCATGGCGCGCGCTAAGGCTCGCTGTGCCAGTAGCGCGAATAGCAATTGGCAACGTCGACATGTCCCGAGGGCAGGCGCAGCGCCTGCCAGTCCAGGGATTCGAGCGAAGCCGGCGACCCCAGTTCGAAGATCGCGCAGAATTCGCCAGCAGGTGCGCGGGTGGACCTGAAGAGTCGCCACTGCAGTACATCGGATCTGTCCCGCAACATAATGCCGAGGGCGGCCTGCACGCCGGCCTCGTCGCCGTCCGCGACGCCGCGAATGCGGATGACGACGACGCGCACCGCCGCGCCATTCGCTCCGGTGACGGTGTCGGTGGGGGGAACCTGCACGCCCTCCACGCGCAGCCAGCCCCGCACCGCGCCGATCACCCGCTTCGACCAGGGCGAAAAGTTGGCGCCGCCGACGGCAAGATAGGGCGGCTCCTGCAGCACGCCCGGATGTGCGAGATCATAGAGCGCCATGTAGCG
Organism: Pseudomonadota bacterium; assembly: GCA_021845835.1. Next base: position 3,330 of record JAJZVE010000067.1, read on the forward strand.
CGGCCAGCCGGCCAGGCATACGAAACGCTGTGCCGACAGGAAGCCGGGCAGCCGGGCGCGTTCCGGCAGGTGCTCGGCGTCGTACCAGTGATGGAATTCCTCCTCGTCAGCGACTGACGGTTCCATCATCACCATCAGGATCGACTTTTCACGTTGCATCAAACCTTCCTCCGGTCGATTGCACAGGGCCGGTGGCAGACGTGGCGCTCGCTGGCGGCACCGGCCGGTAGGTCAGGCACCGAGATAGGCTCGCCGCACGCGGTCGTTGGCGAGCAACTGGTCATGCGCCCCCTCCAGCGCGATGGTTCCGGATTCGAGGACATAGCCGTGGTCGCAGGTCTGCAAGGCCTCGACCGCCCGCTGCTCGACCAGCAGCACGGTCAGGTTCCGCTGTTTGCGGGCATCGACGATCCGCTCGAAAATGATGTCCGCCGTCGCCGGCGACAGGCCCATCGACGGCTCGTCCAGCATGATCATCGCCGGCGCCGCGGCGAGGCCGCGGCCGATCGCCAGCATCTGCTGCTCGCCGCCCGACAGGGTGCCCGCGAACTGACGCCGACGCTCGGCCAGTACCGGGAAAAGCGTGTAGATGTAGTCGATGTTCTCCCGCCAGCGGCGGCGTCCTTCATCGGTAAAAGCGCCCATTTCCAGATTCTCCAGGACGGTGAGCGACGGGAACACCTGGCGTCCTTCGGGGACGTGGGCGATGCCCAGGTGCGGCCGCCGGCTGGGGGCGACGCCGAGGAGATCGACGCCGTTGAACCGGATCGCTCCGAGACGCGGCGTCACGATGCCGGATATCGCCTTGAACAGTGTCGTCTTGCCCGCGCCGTTCGGTCCGATGATCGAGACGAACTCGCCTCGTCGGCAATGCAGCGAGACGCCGCGCAGCGCGCTCAGGCCGCCATAGGAGACGGATAATCCGTCGATCTCAAGCATGGGCGGCGTTCCATTTGCGTCCAAGATAGGCCTCGATCACCGCGCGATCCCTGGTCACCGTACCGGGCGGTCCGTCCGTTAGAACGGCGCCATGATCGAGAACGATGAGTCGCTCCGCGAGTCGGACCATCGCCTGCATGGTGTGCTCGATGATGACGATCGTGAGTCGTCCGCCGGCGGCAAGGCGCCTGATCACTGCGATGAGATCTTCCACCTCCTGGGCGCCGAGCCCGGCCAGCGTTTCGTCCAACAGCAGCAGGCGGGGCCGGCCCGCGACGGCGCGGGCGAGTTCCATCAGACGAAGCTGCTTGTTGGTCAGGTTGCGGGCGGTCACGTCGGCGAGGTCCGCCATGCCCACGAGGTCCAGCGCCTGGCGCGCCGCCACCTCCGCCGCCTCGTCGTCCGCCGCTACGACATAGGCGCCGACGATGACGTTCTGCAACGTGGTCAGGCGGGCGAATGGGCGGACCACCTGGAATGTCCGGCCGATGCCGAGCCGACAGATCCGGTTCGGGCGCAGGCCGGCGATGTCCTTGCCGTCGATCAGGATCGCCCCGCTGCTCGGCCGGGAAATGCCATTGAGCAGGTTGAACAGCGTCGTCTTGCCGGCCCCATTGGGCCCGATGATGCCGACGATTGTTCCTTCTTCGACGCAGAAGCTCACGTCGTGGACGGCGCGCAGGCCACCGAAGTGCTTCGACAGGCCGCGCACTTCAAGCAGGGGCGCCGCCCTGGCGGCCGGCCGCGGCACGTTGCGCGCCACGGGCACGGACTGCGCGGGCGCAGCGGGGCGGATTGCGCTTTCACCTAGCGCTGCGGGCGCGCGCGCCTGGCGGCGCAGGTCGCGGACTTTCCAGTAGATGCCCTCGGGCGCGACAAGGATGACCAGGATGATGGCAATGCCGAAGACGACGCCGCTGATCCCGGGCACGCTGTCGCCGAACTCGGCGTTCAGTGTCTCGCCGAGGGGGATAAGAATTCCTGCGCCGATGACCGGCCCCCACGCCGTGCCGATGCCGCCGAACAAGGCGACGGTAAGCGCCTGCGCCGAGGTCAGCAGGCCGAAAACGGTGCCGGGCGTGACAACGAGAAGGATCACCGCGTACAGCCCGCCGATGGCACCGGCCAGGGCACCGGAGAGGGTGATGGCGCGGAGCTTCCAGCGCAGCGTGTCGATGCCCGCGGCCTCGGCGGCCGTCTCGTTCTGCCGGATGGCGAACAGCGACAGGCCGAAGCGCGAGGTCTCGATCCGCCGCGAGACGGCCAGGGCCAGGGCGAGAACCGCCAGCGCCAGGTAGGCATAAATGCGGTTGTCACTGAACTGCATGTAGGCGGCGGGATTGTCGCGCATCATCGGCAGTGCGACTTCCTGCAGGTCCAGCCATTCGAAGACATTGAGGAGCGCCAGCGGGTAGGCCAGCATCGCCAGGGCGAAATAGTGTCCGCGCAGTCGGAACGTCGGCACGCCGACCACAAGACCGGAGACCGCACCGACGATCGCGGCGGCCGGGATGCCCAGCCACGGCGTCAGGTGCCAGCGGATCAGGCCGACCGCGACGGTGTATGCGCCCAGACCGAAGAAGGCCGCGTGACCGAACGAGACCAGTCCGGCATATCCGCTGATAAGATTCCACGAGATGCCCATCACCGCCCAGATGGGCACGAGCGTCATGATGAGCTGGTAGTAGGAATTGCCGACGAACGTCACCGCGGCCGCGTAACATGCCACGAACAGCAGGATCGTCGGAAGATAGGACCGATGCCGCCTGCGCATCTTACGCTCTCTCGACGATCCGCCCGAACAATCCTTGCGGGCGCAGGAAGATGATCAGCAGGAACGCGGCGAATATGGCGGTGTTCTGCAACTGCAAGGGCAGCACGAGCGTGGAAAGCTGTTGCACCAACCCGATCGTCATGCCGCCCCAGAAGGCGCCGCCGACGGAGCCGAGGCCCCCGAGGACGACCCCGGCATACATGACGATGACGAATTCCAGGCCGATATAAGGCTGGAACGGATGGAATGTGGCGACCAGCCCGCCGGCGACCGCGGTGATCGCCGTGCCGATGCCGAAGGCGATGCGATGAGCGCGGTCGACATCGATGCCCACGTAGGTGGACGCGGTCGGGTTGTCGGCGGCGGCGCGCAGCGACTTGCCCAGGCGCGAGCGCGCCATGAACAGGAACAGCCCGGCGCCGATCGCGATGGCAATGACGGCGGCGACGAAGCGGGCCTTGTTGACGAAGATGCTGACGGTATCGCCCCAGAGCGGACCGATCTCCCAGGCACTGCTGGCAAGTGGCGAGGGAATGGAGACTGGCCTGGAACCCAGCACGATCAGCGCGCCGTTCTGCAGGACCAGGGCGATACCGAGCGTCAGGATGAGTTGCGCGTAGTGGCCTTCGCCCTCCACGCCGGCCGCGCGGGTGCCGCTGACACGTGAGATGAGGCCGCGATGCAGCGCATAGCCGAAAACGAACAGGACGGGCCCGGCGAGGAGCGCGGCCGCAATCGGGCCGACATAGGGACCGAGAAAGGAGACGGCGCCGAAACCGGCATAGGCGTACCAGGCGCTGTACATGCCCAGCATCATCAGGTCGCCCTGTGCGAAGTTGATGACGCGCATGACGCCGAAGATGAGGCCCAGGCCGAGGCACATCAGGCCGTAAAGGCACCCCACGGTCAGCCCGACGGCGAGCGCCTGAAGAACGTTCTCGATGACGACGTCGGTTGGCATGCGTCCGGGTCCGCTCTATCGCCGGCAGGGTCGATGTCGGTGACCCGCCATGCCCCGGTGGTCGCGGCGGGCGCCGGGGTTCGTATGGCAGAGGGCCGCTTGAGCGATCATGCGGACCCGTATCCTCCGTCGGCTACTGGTGCGGCCAGCGCGGCGCGACGAAGGCGTCCGCGGCAGGGCTCACCGTCAGCGGCTTGCCGTCGCGCCACTGCACCATGACGACCGCGCCACCGATCCGCCTGCCGTTCTCGTCGAATTGCAGTCTGTCGCCCAGGTAGTAGCGGGCCGGCCCCGTCGTGGTGTTGGTGGCGCGCAACGCCGCCATCACCTTCTCGCGGTCGACGCTGCCGGCCCGCTCGATGGCATCCTTGATCAGCCACATGTCGCCGTAGCTTGAGATCGCGTCCGACGTCAGCCACGGTTCCCCGCTGCGTCTGGTGAGGCCGGGCAGCAGGTCGTCCTGGCGCTTTGATGTCCAGTTGGCGACGATCATGATTGTGCCTTCGAGGAGGTCCGCCGTGACGTTCTTGAGGACCTCCGGGGCGCCGAGATGCACCGCGCCTGGCGCGACCAGCGGAATGCGGGTTTGCGGCAGGCCGAACTCGTGCAGCTTCTGCAGGATGATCGTCGCATCCGGGAGGTTGCTGCTGTAGAACAGGATGAAGTCAGGCCGGGGTCGTGCCGAACGGATTGCCTGGACCATGCTGGTCGCATCCGACAGTGGCGGTGTGTAGACCTGATCGGTGATGAGCGTCAGTCCGAGCCTGTCGAAGCCGCCCTGGCGCAGCGGGTCGAGGAAGGCCTTCGGCGTCGCTGTGCCGTCGGCGATGATCGCTACCGTCTTCGGCCGCGCGCCGGTCGCCGCCTGGGCAAGGTCGAGCACGGCCGGCATGGCCTTTTTCGCCTGTTCGCTCGACACGGTGTTGGTCTGGATGATGTAGTGGAAGCCGCGCGCCGTGATCGGGTCGGCGTAGGACAACGTCAGCCACGGCAGGTGCGCGCGTTCCGTCACTTCGGTGACTGCGAGGGTGAACGAACTCAGCCAGGCGCCGGTTCCGGCCACCACGTCCGGCTCCTGCGCGACCAGCCGCTGCGCGGCGTTCTTTGCCCGCTCGACGCTGTCGCCGGCGTCTGCCGTCACCAGGCGTATCTTCGCGCCGCCGGGCAGCCTGACGCCGCCCTGCGCGTTGATGTCCTCGATCCCGAGGTCGCAGCCGATCTTCATCAACTGGCCGGAGCGTCCCCAGGGTCCGGAAAGGGGCGCGACCAGCGCGACCTTGATTTCCGGCTGCTGGCTGCGGGCTATCCGCGGCATGGCCAGCACGGCGCCGCCCGCGGCCATGCCGCCAAGCGCGCCCCGGCGAGTCATCCTGGTCATCGTTTGTCTCCCTATCGACGCAGCGCTCGTTCTTCTTGGGCGCCAGACCGCGACGCCGCCCGCGTGGCAACGTCCGATACAGCATGCCACGACTTCTATTCCAAACCCCGGTCTCCCGACAGCAAGTTGCATGCCGTGGAGGCCAGGGCGGTGAACGAGCCGACCGCCGGGCTCATGCCGGGCCGGGCGGAAGCTCCGCCGCGAAACGTCCGGCGCGCCGCCCGGACGTGAAGGCCCAGGCCAGGTGATGGCCGTGGCCTTCGAGCAACAGGCCGCCCTGGCCGGTTGAGCCGGCGGCGAGCAGCCCGGCGATCGGCGTGCCGTCGCTGCGCAGCACCTCGTGGCGCAGGCTGACCCGCAGGCCGCCATCGGTGATGACGACGCGGCTTTCCACCGGTCCCAGGGCGCAGAACGGCGGCTCACTGATCGGCCGCGCCGCCGCCGAGCGTCCGGGGATGTCGCCGCGGGCGAGGGCCTGATTGTAGCCGTCGATCGTGGCCCGGAAGGCGGCCCGGTCAATTCCCAGCCGGTCGGCCAGCCCGTCCAGGCTCGGCGCCTCGTTGTAGACATCCTTTCGGGTGCGGCGGTAGTCCGGCAGGTAGGCGTAGGCCATTCCCGGTGCCGTCGAGACGAAATGCGGCCAGGCGGTGTATTTCCGCATCACTGCACCGTCCATGACGATGTATGCGCACTTGCCGGGCTGCAGCGGCACGTCGTGGGCGGGCTTGTCCAGTTCCTCGGCGAAGCGCTGGCCGTGCCGGTTCATCAGGATCGCGCCGTCGGTGAACAGGGACCGCTCCGGCCCCAGGAAGGTCGTGACGAACGACATGATGAACGGCCGCAGGAGGCCGCCCGGCAGGCGCTCCAGCGCGAACCGCATCGTCCGGGCCATCAGCCGGGACGCCGGCAGGGCGTTGAGGGGATGGAGCCGTCTGGGCGGCACGAAGCGCATCAGCGGCCCCCAGACGATGTCGCCGTTGAGGATCTCCGCGCCGAGGTCGAGCGCCATCAGTTGCCCGTCGCCCTCGTTGATGTTGATCCCCTCCACATCGGCGGAGACGTTGGTGTAACGGCTCCTGAGCGCGCTGCCGGCGTTGTAGTCGCCGCTCGCCAGGATGACGGCCCTGTCGGCGAAATGACGTTGCGGGGCGTCCTTTACCGTGGTCTCGACGCCGACCACGCGATCGCCGCGCACGATGAGCTTGCGGGCGCGCGCATGCAGCAGAATATCGACCTTGAGGCGCTGGCACTCCTTGCGCAGGTTCTGGATGTAGGCGCGGGAGTTCGGCAGGATGTTGTGCATGCGCGGCTTGCGATGCGGCGGCTCGGGCATCGGCCCGAAAAAGACGGCTCCGAGCGATGTCAGCCAGCGAACGGTCTCCGGAACCTCATCGACGAGAATGCGCCGCAGTTCCAGGTTGTCGCGCGTCTCGAGCGCTCCGGTGAATACGCCCATGTCGGCGAAATGCTCGTCGGGGGTATCGACAATGCCGCGCCGGCGCTGCAGGTCGGTACTGGAAGACGTGATCGAGCCGACCGACATGCCGGTGCTGCCGCGCAGGAAGGCGTTGCGTTCGAGCACGAGGACTCGTGCCCCCGCCGCCGCTGCGCCGATCGCCGCGGCGAGGCCGCTCCCGCCGCCGCCGACCACGACCACGTCATGCCGAGACTCCGTCGGAGCCCTGTTCACCGTTACCTCCCCCGCCAGCAGGCGGCGCGCCAAGCCTTCCCCGACCCCGCCCTGCCGGGGGCATGGGAACCGCCTGCACACAAGAATGAACACAGCAAGCCGTATGCCATGCGGAGCGGGATGTCCGCCCCGCCGTCACTGACCAGGATGCGGTCCGCGCCGGGCGTGGACATCCTGGCATTCCCCCTGCACACGGGCCGCCATCTGCGGTGCTGCCGGCCGGCGCGGAATGGCAGGTCGCCATGCCAGGGCGAAGAGAACGAAACAAGCAAGCCATATGCCGCATTCTGCCATCTGGCGGTTGGCGCGATGACATGCCGCAATCCCGGCGCCGAGCCGGAAGGCGCGGAGCGGACCACGCCGATGATCGCGAAACCGGCACTCTGTGTCTGTATCGAGGACACTCATGGTCGTTGCCGACGACATTGACGCCTCCGGCCCGACTGCCTGACGACCTGTCGGTGTTGGGTCGGCTGCGCCGAACCCGCGGGATGCGGTGCAACGGGCCCGGTCGCCGCTCAGCAGTCCTCATGCTGGCGTGACGCTCCGGGAGCGGAACGGAAACGTTGCATCCGGCAGCTTCCGGCCGGGATCCAAGGATCGGACCATGCGTCTGCGTGCCCTCGCCCTGCTGTCCCTGCTCGCCGTTTCGCTGCTGCGCGTCCTGCCCGCCCACGCGGACAGCGGCGACGATCCCGCCGAGCTGGCGCGTACCTGGAACGCCGTTTGGGTGTTCACGCCCGCGCCCGGCGACAGCGGCTACAGCCGCCTGACGACGGCGCAGCTAAGCGCCCCCCTGCGCGCGCAGGCGCGTCCCCTGCCGGTCGAGGTGTACGCCCATGGCTGCGACGGGCTGAGCGCGATTTCCGCCGCGACCGGGCGCTTCCTCGCCCAGGCCGGCTACCTCGTCATCGAGCCGGACAGCTTCGCCCGCCGGGACAAGCCGGTCAGTTGCCGCCCCGGCGAGCATCTGGGCGGGCTGCACCGTGCCGTGCTGCGCTGGCGGCAGGCGGAGTTACGCTATGCGGTCGCGCAGGTCGCCACGCTGCCGAACATCGCGCCCGGCGCACCGTTCCTGATGGGCCACAGCGAAGGCGCCATCGCCACAGCGACGCTCACCGGCGTCGCGATACGCGCGCGCGTGATCGAGGGCTGGACCTGCCATGCCGGCTGGCCGGAGTATCGCGGCCTCCAGGCGCCTGCCGACGAGCCGGCGCTGGCGCTGGTCGCGCGCGACGATCCCTGGTTCACGATCCCCGTCCTGCGCGGCGACTGCGGCGCGTTCATGCAGGGGCGGCCGCTCAGCCGCTCCATCGTGTACGGCCCGCCGTCCTACCTGCACGACAGGCACTGGCTGTCCGGCGACGCGGACGTGCAGGCGACAATCCTCGCCTTTCTGGCCGCCGCGCTGCACCGCTGAGCGGACCCGGCCGCATCAGCGAGATGTCGCGGCATGGCCACGCCGGCGACCGACCCTGGCCCGGCAGGTCATCTGTTGCCGCGCAGCGATGCGGCGGCCGTCCCGGTACCGATCAGGACGAACAGCGCCATGAACAGGAACCCGGCCTCGAACCGGCCGGTCAGCCGCAACACGGCGGTGAACAGCAGCGGCCCGATCAGCACGCCGAAAAAGTTCACGCTCATGACCGCGCCGGTCAGCGCGCGCGTCTGGCCGGGCGGGGCGAGGCGCGCGACCTCGGCCAGCAGCACCCCGTTCCAGCCCATGGCCGTCGCACCATAGACGGCTGCGACCAGTGCCATGCCCCACAGCGGCCACGCCGGCGTAAAGTCGGCCACCAGCGCCGCCGACGCTGCCATGCCGATGCCAAGCAGGATGAACACCATCAGCGGCGAGCACAGCCGATCCGCGACATACCCCCACAGCAGCCGGCCCACGGCGCTGCCCGCCTGGCTGATGCCGAACACAAGTCCCGCATCGGCGAGCGGCAACCCCTGCCGCTCGACCAGATAGACCGTCAGGAACGCACCGAGGCAGAGCTGCATGGCCGCATAGGCGAGCGATGCCGTGACCATGCGACGCAGCGGCCGGATGCGCAGCAGCGCCAGGATCGGCTGCAGCCATCCCGAGCTGCCGTCCTGACCTCGCCCGCCACGGTGGTCGGTGGCGCGGTCGGTGCGACGGCAGAACGGCACCAGCAGCGCGGTGACGCCAACGGTGCCGCAGGCGAGCGCGACCAC
>JAJZVE010000068.1 GCA_021845835.1 Pseudomonadota bacterium
TATTCCCCACTGCTGCCTCCCGTAGGAGTCTGGGCCGTGTCTCAGTCCCAGTGTGGCTGATCATCCTCTCAGACCAGCTACCGATCGCAGCCTTGGTAGGCCGTTACCCCACCAACAAGCTAATCGGACGCAGGCTCCTCCACAGGCGACTCGCGCCTTTGACCCTCAGGTGTCATGCGGTATTAGCCACAGTTTCCCGCGGTTATCCCCCACCCATGGATAGATCCCTACGCGTTACTCACCCGTCCGCCACTGCCAGGGTTGCCCCCAACCGTGCGACTTGCATGTGTTAAGCATGCCGCCAGCGTTCGCTCTGAGCCAGGATCAAACTCTCAGGTTCATCCCCGCCCCGCCGCTCACACGGCAAAGCGAAATGAACTCAGACCCAACTCACCCACCTGATCCATATGCCCCTCACAGAACACCTGAACCAGACAAACATCGGAACATCTGTCTACGCATCAGATCAAAGATACGCCAACAAACACCCCAAAAAGCCAGGTCCATAACCAAACCAAACCCAACCTCCCAAACACCGTCGCTCATCACAACAGCCACAGGGCGCCGCCTACGTATCCCTTCCATCCAGATTCTGCTGTCAAGGAACATCCCGTTGCCGGGTTCCACTGAGCCGCTTCTTGGCGGCCCGCGTCGGTGAGGCGCTATCTAGGCCCCGCGCCCCTCGGTGTCAACGCCGTGACACCGGGCGGCGGAAACCACGAAATCCCGCCGAATTCTGCGCTTCAGCCGCGCCGAGCCAAGCAACTTATCGGGTCAGGCCCGGTCAGTAAAGGTATTACCAACCCGCATACCTCGCGGCCTTGCTATGAACGAGACGCTCTGCCAGCCGCGGGCGAGGCGGATCCGGCCGCCCCGCCCGCGCGGCCATCAGGCCGCCTCGGCCATCCGCCCGTTGATCGCCAAACCCTGCGGGCCGGCCGAGACCTGCACCGTCTCGCCGTCCTTCACCGCGCCCTCCAGGATCAGCCCGGCGAGCGGGTTCTGCAGGCTGCGCTGTATCACCCGCTTGAGCGGCCGCGCGCCGTAGATCGGGTCGTAGCCCTCGGTCGCCAGCCATTCGAGCGCGCCGCGGTCCAGCGTCAGCGCGATCTTGCGGTCCGCCAGCAGGCGGCGCAGGTGGTTGAGCTGGATGTCCACGATCGTCGCCATGTCGCTGCGCTGCAGGCGGCGGAACAGGATGATTTCATCCAGCCGGTTGAGGAATTCCGGCCGGAAATGCCCCCGCACCACGTCCATGACGCCGCGATAGGCCATCGCGAGGTCCGCCCCGTCCGGCTGGGCTGCCAGGATGTCGCTGCCGAGGTTGCTGGTCAGCACGATGATGGTGTTGCGGAAATCGACCGTGTGGCCCTGCCCGTCGGTCAGCCGCCCGTCGTCCAGCACCTGCAGCAGCACGTTGAACACATCCTCGTGCGCCTTCTCCACCTCGTCGAACAGGATCACCTGGTAGGGGCGCCGCCGCACCGCCTCGGTCAGCACGCCGCCCTCCTCGTAGCCGACATAGCCGGGCGGGGCGCCGATCAGCCGGGCGACCGCGTGCTTCTCCATGAATTCGCTCATGTCGATGCGCACCATCGCCCGTTCGTCGTCGAACAGGAATTCTGCAAGTGCCTTGCAGGTTTCGGTCTTGCCGACGCCGGTCGGACCGAGGAACAGGAAGCTGCCGATCGGCCGGTGCGGATCCTGCAGCCCGGCGCGCGCCCGCCGCACCGCGTTGGCGACCGCCTTCAGCGCGTCCTCCTGCCCCACCACGCGGCGGCGCAGTTCGTCCTCCATGCGCAACAGCTTGGCGCGCTCGCCCTCCAGCATCCGGTCCACCGGCACGCCGGTCCAGCGGGAGACCACGCTCGCCACCTGTTCCTCATCGACCGCCTCGTTCACCAGCCGGCCGCCGTCCTGCGCCTGCGCCAGCCGCTTCTCCAGGCCGGGGATGACGCCGTAGAGCAGTTCCGACGCCCGCTGCAGGTCGCCGCGCCGCTGCGCCACTTCCACCTCGCTGCGCGCGCGGTCGAGTTGCTCCTTGAGCGTCTGGTTCTGCTGCAGCTTCTCCTTCTCCGCCTTCCACGCGGCGGTGAGCGCGTTCGACTTCTCCTCCTGCCCGGCGAGTTCCTGCTCCAGCTTCGCCAGCCGCTCGCGGCTCGCCGGATCGGACTCGCGCTTCAGCGCCTCGCGCTCGATCTTGAGCTGCAGCACGCGGCGGTCGAGCTCGTCGAGTTCCTCCGGCTTGCTGTCCACCTGCATGCGCAGCCGGCTCGCCGCCTCGTCGATCAGGTCGATCGCCTTGTCGGGCAGGAAGCGGTCGGTAATGTAGCGGTTGGAGAGCTGCGCCGCCGCCACCAGCGCGCCGTCGGTGATGCGCACGCCGTGGTGCAGCTCGTATTTCTCCTTGATGCCGCGCAGGATGCTGACCGTGTCCTCGACGCTCGGCTCGCCCACGAACACCGGCTGGAAACGCCGCGCCAGCGCCGCGTCCTTCTCGACGTGCTTGCGGTACTCGTCGAGCGTGGTCGCGCCGACGCAATGCAGCGCGCCGCGCGCCAGTTCCGGCTTCAGCAGGTTCGAGGCGTCCATCGCACCGTCGGCCTTGCCGGCGCCGACCAGCGTATGCATCTCGTCGATGAACAGCACGATCTCGCCGCCGGCGCCTTCGATTTCCTTCAGCACCGCCTTCAGCCGTTCCTCGAACTCGCCGCGGTATTTCGCCCCCGCCACCATCGCGCCGAGATCAAGCGCCAACAGCCGCTTGCCCTTCAGCGCCTCCGGCACGTCGCCGTTGACGATGCGCAGCGCCAGCCCCTCGACGATCGCGGTCTTGCCGACGCCGGGTTCGCCGATCAGCACCGGATTGTTCTTGGTGCGGCGCGCCAGCACCTGGATGGTGCGGCGGATTTCCTCGTCGCGGCCGATCACCGGATCGAGCTTTCCGTCGCGCGCCAGCGCCGTCACGTCGCGCGCGTATTTCTTCAGCGCGTCGAAATTCGCTTCGGCGTTCTGGCTCGTCACTTTCCGGCCCTTGCGGATATCGGTGACCGCCTTCTCCAGCGCCTGCGGCGTGGCGCCGGCGCTGCGCAACGCCCGCGCCGCGGCGCCATCGCTGTTGGCCAGTGCAAGCAGCAAGCGGTCCTGCGCAACATATTCGTCCCCCGCCTTCTCCGCCGCGCGCTGCGCGCCGTCCAGCACGCGCACGAAGCCCGGCGTCGCCTGCGGCTGGCTGGCGCCGCTGCCGCTGACCTTCGACTGCTTGGCGAGTTCCTGCTCGACCGCCGCGCGCACCGCACGATCGTCGCCGCCGGCGGCACGGATCAGGCCGGACGCCGCGCCCTCCTCGTCGTCCAGCAGCGCCTTGAGCAGGTGCTCCGGCGTCAACTGCGGGTGGAATTCGCGGATCGCGATGGTTTGCGCGGCCTGGATGAAACCGCGCGACCGCTCGGTGAATTTCTCGATGTCCATACCCTGTTGTCCCTCTGCAGGCGACCGGCGTGACCGTCCCTGATATAGGCAACGCTCACCCTGTTCTCGCCTGCCGAAATGGGGGATGATCCACGTCAACTCAAGAGGTTCCTGGGTCGGGGTTCGCCACGCATGCGCATCGAGCATCTCTATCGCTACCCTGTGAAGGGACTGACCGCGGAGGCGCTCGAACAGGTCACGGTGGAAGCCGGCGGCACGCTGCCGTGGGACCGCGCCTTCGCGCTCGCGCAGGGCGACGCGCCATTCGATCCCGCGGTGCCGCGTTGGCTGCCGAAAGCACATTTCATGTGCCTGATGGCCAACGCGCGCGCCGCCCTGCTGCGGGCGAGCTTCGATGCGCCGACCGCCATGCTGCTGATCCGCGCGCCGGATGGCAGCCACGTCGTCGCCTCGCCGCTCAGCGAGGCCGGGCGCGCGCAGCTTGGTGCGTGGCTCGCGGCGTTCCTGGGCGCGGAGGCGCGCGGGCAACCGCGCTTGCACCATGCGCCCGGTCACTCGTTCAGCGACCTGCGCGCCAAGGTGGTGAGCCTGATCAACCTCGCCAGCGTCGCCGATCTGGCGGGCCGCGCGGGGTCGCCGCGGCATCATCTGCGCTTCCGTGCCAACCTCTATCTTTCCGGAGCGGCGCCCTGGAGCGAACTCGACTGGGTCGGGCGAGAGCTGCTGGTGGGCGGGGCGCGGCTGCGGGTGGTCAAGCGCATCCCGCGCTGCGCCGCGACCGAGGTGAACCCCGAGACCGCGGAGCGCGACGCGCATCCGGTCGCCGAGCTGCGCACCGCCTTCGGCCACCACGATCTCGGCGTCTATGCCGAGGTGCTGGAGGGCGGGCAGATCGCCGTGGGCGACGCGGTCGAACTGCTGCCCACCTGACCGCTACATCGCGAGCCAGCGCAGCGCCCGCTCCACCGACCGCGCGACCGCCACGCGGCCGTCGGCAAGGATGGCGCGGTCCCACCACGCGCCATAGACCCGCTCATAGGCAAACGGCGCGACGGCGTCGGCGATGCGGCGCACGCCGGCCGGGCCGAGCGGGATCCAGTTGGGATAGCTGCGCATGAACCCGGCGGTCCTGCGGTCGGCCGCGACCTGGATGATGTCGCCGGAGAGCAGCGCCCCCTGCCCCTCCGCCCCCGCCGGCCAGTGCAGCATGGCGGCGCCGTCGAAATGGCCGGGGGCGTGGATCAGCGTCAGGCCGCCCGGCAGCGCGTGCGTCGCGCCCGACCAGAAGCGGATCGCCGGGTCCGGACGCATCACCCATTGCCGGTCGGCCTCGTGCAGCCACACCGGCGCATCGCAGGCGTGCGCCCATTCCACCATGCTGCTGTAGTAATGCGGATGCGAAATCGCGATCGCCGCGAGGCCGCCGAGCGCGCGGATCAGCGCCACCGTCGCGTCGTCGAGGAAGCTGATGCAGTCCCACAGCACGTTGCCGGCCGCCGTCCGCACCAGCAGGGCGCGCTGGCCGATGGCGAAGCCCGGCATGGTGCCGATACCGAACAGGTCCGGCTCGTACTGGCGCCAGGCGTTCCAGTGCGTGATCCGCATCCGCTCCAGCGTGGTCCAGGCCTGTCCGCCCGGCGGCAGGTACTGCCGCTCGTCCCCGCACACCGGGCAGGACGCGGGCGGCGCCTCGGCCGGCGGATACTGCACGCCGCAGGTCACGCAGATGAACGCCGGCATCGTCGCCCCTCCTTGCTGTCAGCCGCGCAGGTCCGCCGCGATCTCGCGGAACAGCCGGGCGGGCAGGCTGCCGCCGGTCACGCCCTGCATCGGCCGGTCGTCGTCGTTGCCGAGCCAGACGCCGATCGCCGCGCCGCCGGTGCAGCCGACGAACCAGGCGTCGCGAAAATCCTGCGTCGTGCCGGTCTTGCCGGCAACCTGCCGCCCTGCGATCGCCGCCGCCCGGCCGCTGCCGTGCGCCACCACCGCCGTCATCATGCGCAGCATCATTGCATCCAGCTCGGGCGCGATGACGCGCGGCGGCGGGGCGCGGAGCGGCATGGTGGTCCGCCCCTCGGCATGGATCGCCTCGATCCCGGTGGGGGTCACGCGCAGCCCGCCGTTGCAGAACGCCGCGTAGGCGCCGGTGAGTTCCAGCACGCCGACATCGCCGGTGCCGAGCGCCAGCGTCATGTTGTCGGGCAGCCTGTCGGCGATGCCGAGCCGGTGCGCCACCGCCGCCACCGCCCCCGGCCCGCCCGCCGCCTGTTCCAGCCGCACCGCGACCGTGTTCAGGCTTTCCGCCAGCGCGTCCTCCATCGTCACCAGCCCGCGGAAGCGGCCGTCGAAATTGGACGGGCTCCAGCCGCCGAGATGCAGCGGCGCGTCCTCGATCAGGTCGTCCGGCCGCGTACCGTGCTCCAGGGCGGCGAGCCAGACGAACGGCTTGAACGCCGACCCAGGCTGGCGGCGGGCCAGCACGGCACGGTTGAAGCTGCTCGTCCGATGGTCGCGCCCGCCGACCATCGCGCGCACCGCGCCGGTCGCCGCGTCCAGCACCACCGCCGCGCCCTCGCCCACGCCGAGCCGCGCGCCCGGCCCGTCCAGCAGCGCGGCGAGCTTCGCCTCGGCATCGGCCTGCAGGCGGCTGTCGAGCGTGGTGCGGACGGTCGCGTCCTGGTTTTCCGCCAGCAGCGCCTCAGCGCCCTGGGCGGCCCAGTCGGCGAACCAGCCGGCGCCGCCGGTGGGCGGGGGGAAGCGGATCCCGGCCGCGGCCTGCGTTGCCTCGGCGGCGGTGATGGCGCCGGTCTCCGCCAGCGCGGCCAGCACCTCGCGCGCCCGCGCCGCCGCCGCCGCCGGATCGGTGCGCGGCGAGAAGCGGGAGGGTGCGCGCGGCAGCCCGGCCAGCACCGCCGCCTGCCACAGCGCGACGCGCCGTGCCGGCACGCCGAAATAGAGCCGCGCCGCCGCATCCACCCCCCAGGCGCCGGCGCCGAGATAGACGCGGTTGAGCCAGATTTCGAGGATCTCGCGCTTGGTGAAATGCCGCTCCAGCCACAGCGTCAGCAGCACTTCCTGCACCTTGCGGCGGAAGGTACGGACATTGCTGAGAAACAGGTTCTTCGCCACCTGCTGCGTCAGCGTCGAGCCGCCCTGCACCACATGGCCCGCCCGCACATCGACCAGCGCGGCGCGCGCAATGCCAAGCGGGTCGAGGCCCCAGTGCCACCAGAACCGCCGGTCCTCCACCGCCACCACCGCCGCCGGCAGATAGGGCGGCAGGTCGGAAAGCCGCACCGTGTCGCCCACCACGTCGCCGTAGCTCGCGAACACATGGCCGGCACGGTCTGTGAGCGTCAGGCTGGGGCGGCGGACGGCATCCAGCGCCGTTTCCGGCCGCGGCAGGTCGCGGGCGAACCACAGCAGCAGCACGCCCAGCAGCAGCGTGCCCCACACGCCGCCGATCAGCGCCCAGCGCAGCAGCCGCCAGCGGCGCCGGCGCCGGCGCGGCGGCGGCAGTGCCACCGCCGGCGGCGGCGGAGCACCATGAGGCAGGCCGTAGAACGGCGGCGCGCGGTACATCGTCCTCCCTTACCCGCAATCGCCGGCGCGCCGCCACGGCGGTGCGCTTGCCCGGCCGGGCACGGCTTTGCAGTATGGGTGCAAAGTCAGGAGTCCCCATGCAAGGCCTGTTCGCCGACGCGACCGAAGAACTCGCCGCCGTCTTTCGTCGCGTGGTCCGCCCCGACGATCGGCCGGTCGCGATCAACCTGCAGCACGACGTGGCACCGCACGAGCTGCCGGGGCTGCTTGCGGGCCACCGCTTCGCGCTGATCGACCACACCACGCTGCCGACCGAGACGATGCGCGCCTGCCCCGACCTGCGGCACGTCATTTTCCTCGGCACCGGGGCGCGCAGCTACATGGACCCCGAGGCGCTGGCCGCGCTCGGCATCACCGTCCACACCATCCGCGGCTACGGCGACACGGCGGTCGCCGAGCACGCGGTCGCGCTGATGTGGGCGGCGGCGCGCGGCCTCGCCGCGATGGACCGGGCGATCCGCGCCGGCGACTGGCCGCGCACCGAGGGCATGCAGCTGACCGGCAAGACGCTGGGCCTGATCGGCTTCGGCGGCATCGCGGCGGAGGTGGCACGGATCGCCGCCGGCTCCGGCATGCGCGTGCTGGCCTGGAACCGCTCGGCCAGGGCGGCGCCGGGGGTGAGCTTCGTCGAGCTCGACACGCTGCTCGCCGAGAGCCACGTGGTCAGCCTGCATCTGCTGCTGACCGACGCGACGCGCGGCTTTCTGTCCGCCGCGCGGCTGGCGCAACTGCGGCCCGGCGCGATCCTGGTCAACACCGCCCGCGGCGCGCTACTGGACGAGGCGGCGCTGGTCGAGGCGCTGCGCGCCGGGCGGATCGGCCACGCGGCGCTCGATGTGTTCGTGGAGGAGCCGCTGCCGGCGGGCCATGCGCTGGCAGCGCTGGCGAACGTGACGCTGTCGGCGCACAGCGCGTTCCGCACCCCGGAGGCGAGCGAGACGCTGTTGCGCCGTGCCCTGGACATCGCCCGCGCCCTGCCCGAATGATCCCGCCCCGCGCGGCCCGCCTGGCGGAACGGCAGACGCAGCGGACTTAAAATCCGCAGCCCACAAGGCATGGGGGTTCGAGTCCCCCGGCGGGCATGACATTGAGAAACTTAGATTTCTCCAGCCGGCACGACATCCGCGAAGCGCCGGGAAAATGCGCAATCCGGACGACTCGGTCGCGCCGTCCATTGCCGCGCGCGTGCGGGCCAGCCGCATGAGCAGATCGCGCAGCGGCGCCGGGTAGAGAACCCAGGCATCGGGCAGCGCGGCGAAGGCCACGCGATCAGTGCCCATGCCGAGGCCCTGACCTTCCTGCGTCAGTTGGTCCAGCAAGGCGCGGCTGCGGGCGGCGCTGCGCTCGCGATGGCGATCAGGTCGCGCAGATAGCCGCGCCGATGCGTCCCGGCCTTGTGGAACGAAGGGCGCCCGCTTCCGGCCGCCATACGACCGAACAGCGCCAGCGCGTACGGTGCGGAACGACACTCTACAGTGTGGAGGCAGCACTGACGTTGCGAGAACGTCGGCATAATGGCATTTTAACGGAATGCGGGCGCTTCGGTGGGCACTCCTTCCGGTCGTCTGGACAACGGCAGCGGCGGCGCAGCCGGCGCCGGCCGCGGTCGATGTGTGTTTCGTGCCCGCGACAAGCTGCGTTGATGCCGTGGTGGCAGCAATCGACGGGGCGCGGTCGGAAATCCGGGTGGAAGCGTACGGGTTCACCTCGGCGCCGATCCTGGCGGCCCTGGTGCGCGCGCACGCGCGCGGCGTCGATGTCGCAGTGCTGCTGGATCGCTCGGCCGAGCGCGGGCGCCGCACCGGCCTGACTGACATGGAAGCCGCCAGCATCCCGGTCTGGATCGACCGGGTGTCGGGCATCGCGCATATCAAGGCGATCATCATCGACCGGCGGCTGGTCGTCGGCGGCTCCTACAACTACACAGCCAGCGCCGAGCGGCGAAACGTCGAGGACGTGACCCTGACCGACTCGCCCGAAATTGCGGTGCGGTTCCTGCGTAACTGGCAGCACCGTCGCGCGCTGGCCGAGGCGCCGGAGTAAGGCGGGGCGCCGATCAGTCGCGCCAGTTCGGCGGCCAGCACGGTGCCCAGCGCCAGCAATACGGCTGTTCAACGCCAGATATCGGCGAGCCGCCGCCGCGGCTATTCGTCCACCGGCCGCTCGCGCAGGCGCTTCACGCCGGCACGTGCGGCCTTTTCCTGCAACCGGCGCTGCCTTGACCCGCGTGTCGGCTTCGTCGGTCTTCGTGGTGGCGGCGGCGGCGTCGCGGCCTGCCGGATCAACGCAAGCAGACGGTCCAGGGCATCCTGCCGGTTGCGCTCGCGCGTCCGGTGGCGCTGCGCGGAGATGATCAGCACGCCGTCCACCGTGAGCCGACGGCCGGCAAGCCGGGCCAGGCGCTCGCGCACCGGTTCCGGCAGGTTCGGCGACCGGCGCACGTCGAAGCGCAACTGCACCGCCGACTCGACCTTCTGCACGTTCTGCCCGCCGGGGCCGGAGGCGCGCAGGAAGTCTTCGCTGAGTTCAGATTCGTCGAGGGCGATGTCGGGGGTCACGCGGATCATGCCCACGGTCTATAGCACGCGCCGCCTCAGGTCGTCGGGGGACCGCCCGGCTTCTCGATCATGCGCAGGTGTTGCTCCAGCCACGGCAGCACACGGCAGCCAGGGTTTCATGTCGGGATCGGTGCCATGCCCCGCCTCGGTGCGGCCCCGGCTGATCGCCGTTGCATGCATCGTCGCCCGCTGGTCGGGATAGCGGCGGTCGAAGCCGGCGCCACGCCCGCCCGGATCAGGCTTTCTTCAGCAGCGGGCAGGCGGATTCGGAAGCCGGGCGGAATGCCTCGGCGCCCGGCACCGTCTTGACGATCTCCAGATAGTCCCACGGATATTTCGACTGCTGCGGCGTCTTGACCCGCGCCAGATACATGTCGCGGATCACCTGGCCGTCGGCACGCAGATGCGCGTTGTGGACGAACGGGTCGTCGATCGGCAGTTCCTGCATTTTCGCCATCAGCGCTGCCGCCTCGATGCTGCCCGCCGCTTTCGCCGCCTTCAGATAGTGCAGCACCACGCCATAGACGCCGATCTGCAACATCGTCGGCATCATGCCGACCTTGGCGAAATAGCCCTGCGACCACTGCTTCGTCGCGGGCGTCATGTCCCAATAGGCCGAGGTTGCGTACAACGTGCCCTGCGCGACCTGCAGGCCAGCCGCGTTCGCGTCGGTCAGGAACATCGCGAGTGCCGCGACACGCTGCCCGCCCTTCGAAATGCCGAATTCCACGGCCTGCTTCAGCGCATTCGTGCAGTCGTGCCCGGAATTGGCCAGCGCCACGACATCCGCATGCGACGCCTGTGCCTGCAGCAGCAGCGAGGAGAAATCGGAACTCCCGGTCGGGTGCAGGGCATGTCCCAGCACCTTGCCCCCGCCCTCCAGGATGAAGCGCGTCGCATCCTGTTCCAGCTGCTTTCCGAACGCATAGTCGGCCGTAATGAAGAACCAGGTCCTGGCGCCCTGCGCGGCCAGCGCATTCGCCGTCACCTTCGCCGTCGCGTACGTGTTGTAGGTGAACTGCACCGTGCGATCGTTGCAGCGCGCGTTCGTCAATTCGCTCGACCCGGCGCCGGAGAGCAGAGCAATGCGGTTCTTCTCCTTGCACAGCCCGCTGATGCCGAAGGCGATGGCGGAGTTCGGCACATCGGCGATGGCATCGACACCGGCCTCGTCGATCCATTTGCGCGCAATCGACATGCCGACATCGGTCGACATCTGGTGGTCGCCGACCAGAATCTCGACCTTGCGCCCGGCCACCTCGCCGCCGAACGCCTCGGCCGCCGCATTGGCCGCATAGACGGAACCCGGACCGCCGTTGTCGCGCCCCCAGCTCGACATGTCGGTCAGCACGCCGATGCGAATGGGTTTGGCCTGCGCCGCGGCGCCGCGCAACGCCGGTGTGGCCAGCAACGGTAGCGTGGCCGCGGCCTGCAGCACACGGCGTCGCCCGACGGAGCTGCGCTGTTCGTTCATGGCTTGTCTCCCCCTGCCGGCGGCACCGCCTCGCGGGTGCTCCTCCGCGCAGAGCAATCTTTAGCGAATGGCAAGGCCGTTCGCAATAGACGAATCTGGCGCGACTCAGGCGTTGACGAACCGCCGCGCCTGCTGGTCTATGCCGCAATGACATCAGCAAGCCGCGGCGTGCAGTCGATCGAAGTGGGCGGACGCCTGCTTGGCGTCATGGCCGAGGCGGCACAGCCGCTCATGCTGCGCGATCTGGCGGCGCGCGCGGCGCTGACCCCGGCGCAGGCGCATGCCTACCTCACCAGCTTCCGCAAGCTCGGCCTCGTGGAGCAGGATCCCGGCTCTGGCCGCTACAGCCTTGGCCCGTTCGCGCTGCAGCTCGGACTGGCGCGGATGCGCAGCTTCGCCCCGCTGCGTGCCGTCTCGCGGGCAGCCGTCGATCTGGCCGAGGAACTCGGGCTGATGGTGACAGTGGCAGTCTGGGGCAATTTCGGCGCGACCATCGTCCAGGTGCACGAGTCGGTCGATCAGGTGCATGTCAATCTGCGCGCCGGCACGGTCTTTTCGTTGACCGGCACGGCGACCGGGCGCGTGTTCGCGGCCTTCCTGCCGGAGGCGATCATTCAGCCGCGCATCCGCGCCGAGCTGAAGGAAGGCACGCGCACCCAGCGCGTCGGCACCGCGGCCACGCCCGCGCAGGCGGCGACGCAACGCGCCGAGGTCCGTCGGCTCGGCTACGCCACCACGGAGGGCGTGCCGGTCCCTGGCATAAATGCACTCAGTGCGCCGGTGCTGGACCATGCCGGTCAGGTGCTGACCGTGATCACCGTGATCGGTCCGGCGACGGCGCTGCCGACCGGCCCCGACACGCCGCAGCTCGCGGCGCTGCTGACGTTCACGCGCCGCCTCTCCGGCGAACTTGGCTACCGGGCCGCCTGACCAGGATTTCTGCCCGGGTCCCGCGTGTCAGCGTGCAGCAGGTTCTCCGGCGCGCGCCAGGTGTCTCGCCGCAATATACGCAAACGTAATGGCCGGACCGAGCGTGATTCCGCCACCCGGGTAGTTTCCGCCCATGATGCTCGCCATGTCATTGCCGCACGCATAAAGCCCCGGAATGGGACGGCCATCCTGGTTCAGCACCTGGGCATCGCCGTTCGTC
>JAJZVE010000069.1 GCA_021845835.1 Pseudomonadota bacterium
GCGTGAAGCTCCCGCAGGGCGATACCTGGAACGGAGCATCGCCGCTGAGACCGCGCTCGCGATGCTCGTGATCCTTGCTGCGTCCTCAATGGCGGGGCGGACGCCCGGGTCGATGCGAATGGCCCCGGATCCCTCCTCCGCCGATATGCCTGCAGGGTAGTCGGACGATGCTGGTGGTACGCTGCCCCGCTCCGCTCCGTCCCGACGACATCGCTAGCCGCTGGACTGACGGATTCGCGTTTCACCGGCTCCGGCGCAGGCAAGGGGATGCTGTGCTCATGAGCGCGGACAGCGTCGCGCGGAATCGGGCTTCGCGATCGATGCCGGAGTGTCGCTGTGGCGACGCTTCTACGTGCCGGCCGGACACAACACAGCGCATGGCGGAACGTGAAGCGGCTCTCCGCCGCGTTCAACGGAGGACGCAGGCACGATGAAGCGAAGCGCCTTTCACGAACACTGGCCCCTGCTATTTGCAGCGCTCGGCGGGGCCACGATCACGACGGTCGGTCCGGTCATCTCGGATGACCTCAGCATTCTCCGTGCGGAACCCTGGGCTGCCTGGCAGCTTACCCTTGACGTTTCGGTACCGCTGCTGCTGGTCGGTGCGCTGTATGCGGCGGGTGTCCTGCGGGGGCGCGCCAGGGCAGGGGCAGCGGCGCGACACGGGGCATTCGCCGGCGGCCTTCTGGCCATCTTCATCGCGCTGCAGTCGCCGGTCGAAAGCCTGGCTGACCACTTGCTGGCGCTGCATGAGGTCGAGCACATGCTGCTGCGCACGATCGGACCGATGCTGCTCGTGCTCGCCGGGCCGCAAGCGACGCTGCTACGTGGTCTGCCCGACTGGCTGCGCCACCGCGTTGTCGCCCCCGGCCTGTCCGCGCGTGCCGTGCAGTCGTCCTTTGGGGCGCTCACCCACCCGGCGGTGGCCACGACGCTGTTCATCGCGGCCAGCGCCTTCTGGTATCTGCCGCGCTACCACGATCTGGCACTTGCGAACGAATGGGTGCATTGGCTGATGCATGTCGGGCTGCTCACCACGGGATTGCTGTTCTTGGTCCGCCTGCTCGATCCGCGGCATCCGGCGCTCGGACCGTCGCTCTCCACGCGGCTGCTCATGTGCGGGTTGGCGATCATCAGCAACATCCTGATCGGCTTCGCCGTCACCTTTAGCCCCGACGTGCTCTATCCAGAGTATCAGGCCTCCGGGTTGCTGTGGGATATCAATCCTCGTCTGAACCAGATCTATGGCGGACAGACTGCGTGGATTCCCGGATCGATGATGCTGGGCATTGCGCTGCTCACGACGGTGTATCGCTGGGGCAGACATGAAGAGCGAGATGCGAGCCGTCACCTGCCAACCGAGCGAGCTGCAATCAGCGGGGTAGCGTTCGTGTTGGCCCAGCGCCCACGTAACCGTGCCCTTGCGCTCGGCCTGATCGGCTTCGCGTTGACCGTGCTTGCGTTCACGCTGGGCAGCGTCATCGCCTACGAGGGATCGCTGCACAATGGGCACCCAGCATCACAGCAGGCTCACCGCTGACGTCGGACCGCCCAGGCCGGGCCCTATCCTCGGGTGGCGTAGCGCACCATCCGCTCGCGGCGGCGACGATACGCGGCGAAGGCGAGCAGCGCCGGTTCCTCCACCAACCGGTGAGCGAGCGTCGCCAATCCCAGCGTCATCGCAGTGACCGTCACGCCATAGATCATTTTGTGGGCGGCGGGATCGGCCTGGAAGTATCGCCACGCGGTGGCCTGCAAGGTCTCGACCAGCGCGAAGCTCATATAGAAGGAGTAGGAGACTTCTCCCAGCCATTCCAGGCCGGGCACTCGCCCGAGCAGCGCTCGCCGCTCCTGCTGTCCGGCCTGCATCAGTCCAGCAAGCACGAGCCACAGTCCGGCCAGGATTGCCAGTTCCTGCCCGGAAATCGCGGCGCTGACCACCAGTGCGGCACCAAGGGCTGCGACCGGATGGCCTGGCACGCGCGCGGGCAGGCGCTGCAGGAGGGGAATGATGGCGGTGCCCGCGATGAACTCGGGGAAAAAGCGATACAAGCCGCCATCGTAGGTTAGAGTGAGCCCGTACTCCGCGCTGGTCACGCGCGCCGCTGCGGCACCGAGCAATGCGGCCAGCAGGACCGCCGCAAGGCTCATCCCCTTGCGGCCACGCAGCAGCGGCCACAGGATGGGAAAGAGCAGATATCCCGCCCACTCCGCGCTGATCGTCCAGGATGGATAATTCCACGCCCAGCGCCCGCTGACGCCCCATGCCTGCAGCAGCGCGAGGTGGCTCAGCAGTTCCCTGACGCCGAACCGCTCTGGATCACGCGGCTGCAGGTGCAGCAGCCAGGCCGTGCTGAGCATGCTGGCAATTGCGAGGATCGTCCCGAGATGCAGGGGATAGATGCGCACCAGGCGCTTCGCCCAGAATGCGCGTGCATCGGAGAACGTGGGCGCCAGGGTTGGATACACGTAGGCGAGAATCATGCCTGAGAGGATGAAGAACCCGTCCACGCCCATCGCACCGCGCTGTACGATGCGACCCACCGGGCCAAGCAGATGCGCATAATGGGACTGCAGGTTGACGTGGTAGGCGAAGACCCAGGCGGCAAACAGCGCCCGGCAACATGTCAGGTCCGTGATATGCTTCATCGAGACCCTGTCGCGCAGGTCAGCAGACGTTTTCACGGTTGTGGCGGCCGATACGGAAAGATTCTCCGGACAGGTTTAGCAACAACGCAGGCATCGCGCGTGATCCACGATGTCACTTCCGGCAATTGTGAGGGATAGCGCTGCTCCGGACGAAGCTGGCTGGGTTCTGATCCGCTGAGCGGATTGGTCCCGCGGGCTTGGCGTTCCAGCGCTGGCAACTCAGCCCTTCTTGGCAGCGTGGGAAGAAAGAGGAGACAATAGTATATCCACTCATTGGTCGAGCTGCTGGATGACGGGAATGCGGCGAGCGCGGTCTTGGCCGACGCTGCCTACCGCTGGGTGAAGAACGAGGCGCTGCTGGCCGACCGCGGCTTGGTCTCGCGCAGTAACCGCAAGAAACCGAAGAGCCGGCCGATGATGTGGCGCCCGCGCCACACGAATGCCCGCTAAGCGGCCATGCGTGCGGCGATCGAGCAGGTGTTCGCCCGGCAGAAGGGGCCGCTCCACCGATGACCTTGGTTGTCCGCACCATCGGCATCGCCCGCATCCGCGTCAAGATCGGCCTCGCTGATTCGGCCTACAACATGCAGCGCCGCGTCTGGCTCGCCGGCGAGAACGTGCCGGCGTAGCACGGCGGACCAGCCAAACCTGCGATGTCACCGGCTAGTGCAAGCCCAATCACTTACGATCCAAGGCGTCCAGCCGGCGCTCCGAACCGAGATCTTGTCAACGGCGCAACCAACGGCTCGCGCAACCCGGTTGTTGGAGAGGCCCCTTTGTTGCCGTCTGGGCGCGCGCGATGGCGTCCGTGTCGGGCTGGGATAACCTCTGAGCACCGGTGACGAAGGGCGAGATGGGGCGCCTGCTGTCCGACAGCCAATGGCGGACGATCCCGGCCGCGAGCGGCCTCGGCGCCGCATCCTCGTCCTGCTCATATGCTGCAGTGGCGCCGGCGCATGCGATCTTCCACAATTGCGTTTCAGTTCACCTCCACGAACCTCATGCTGGAACTCGGCGTCATCCTGTGGCTGCTGATGGAGTGGCAGTTCACGCGGCGATACAGGGGTCCCGCACACCCCCAGGAGCCGTAATGCGCCGGCTGTGTGCCGAGGAGTCCTGCAATCGCCTTTTGCCTCTGGTGCTCGGGTTAGCGTATCATCCTTACCGATGTCGATTGCGCACAAGGCACTCCGCTTCCTTGTGACCGCGCTCATGCTGCTCGGTACAGGCGCATGGTCCGGTCACGCGCCCGCGCGAGCCCTACCGCCTCTCGGTATTGCCGCATCGGCCCAAACGTTAAAGCCTTTGGCCGATCAGCAGGCGCAGCCCGCGGCGGCCGCATGTTCACCGGCCACCTGCATGGTCGCGATCGTGACCGGGGGCCGCATGGATGCGGGCCTGGGATTGCGTCGCGTGGCAGTCCGCTACGCAGCATGGCAGCAGACTGGCCCTCCCGGCATCGAGCCGGTGCCGTTGCCGTTTCCTCCCAGATATTAAGCGCCGATCAACTGGCCCGCCCGCCAGCGTTCGCGGGCCGGCGAGTTGCCTGTTGCGAGCCGGCTCACGATCGGGCGTCGCCCATGGCGATTGAGCGGCGGGCATTCGGTTCATCCGTTCGATACCGTAATTGGTCCTCCTGCTGCTCTCTGCTTGGCTTCCAAGCAGGCAGATGAAAGTGAGTAACGTTTCATGCCCCAGGCGGCTCCGGCAATCCTGACGCGGCGGCCCCTTGCACGCCGCGCTACGCTGCTCCTGCTCGCGGCGGCAACAGCCATCCGGACATGGCCCGCTGCAGCCCAACCCGGCGAGCAATCGCCGGACCGATCGGCTCCTTCGCGCGACGAGCGGGAGGCGATATCGGCTCTGGTCACTGAAGACCTGCTGCGCGATCCAGCGGCACCCGTGCTGGGCAACCCGCAGGGCGACGTTACGATGGTCGAGTTCTTCGACTATCGTTGTCCATATTGCCGGCTGATGGCGCCGCGGCTGGTCGCGCTGATCGGCAAGGATTCCGGCCTGCGACTAGTGATGAAGGAATATCCGGTCCTCAGCCGCGAGTCGATCGTGGCGGCAAAGGTTGCATTGGTCGCGGCACGACACGGCCTCTACCCGTCGTTCCATGCTGCCATGTACGCGCTCAACGGACCATTCGACGAACAGAAGATCATGCAAGTCGCCCAGTCAGTGGGTCTGGTGCCGGACGTGGTCCGGCAGGAGATGAATGATCCGATAATCGCCGCGGAGCTACGGCGCAATCTCGCCTTGGGGACGATCATCGGCGTCAACGGTACGCCCGCCTTCGTCGTCGGCCGCGGCATCGTTCCCGGCGCCGTGTCGATCGACGTGCTGGAGAAGCTGATCGCCAAGGAGCGCGCCAAGCAGAAGGGCTGATCCTGCTATTCGCGGGCTACAGGTACCTCAAACGCGATCCGGGGCATCGCGCGGCCCATGGCGACGGAATCACCGGGGCCGGGCAGGACTTCTTGCGGTCCGCGCATTGCAGCAGTGGCGGTGCCGGATCGGTTTGCCGAGCCGCAACTTGCGATCCGCATCGCCCAGCGATAGGCTCCCGGCATGCTCAGGCGGCTCGCTCCAGTCCTGCTCGCCGTTCTGTTCGCCTTGGTGGCGACGCTGCCGCTTGGCGGGCGCGCCATGTCATTGGCGGCAGGCACTGCCGGGACCGCCATGCATCAGCACTGCGCGAGCTGCCCGAGTTCGCGAAGCGACACGGCTCCCGACAAGATGCCAGCCTGCCAAGTCCTGGCCTGTGCCGGCGCTGTGGCGGTGTTGCCGACCGCGGCGTGGCTTCCCGGCCGCATCCTGCTCGGGACTGTGCATCCGCAGCCTCTCGCGCGCCAATGGATCGGCGCGCTGCCTGCGCCCGATCCCTTCCCGCCCAGACCCATCGCCCTCGTCTGAACCGCCGCGGCCGGGCCGCGAGCGGTTCTGAGCAGCTATGGGGTCCGCGCCTTGTGCCGGGCCGATGTCCAGACCCGTTGGCTTCCCGCTTCGAATGCCGCTGGTCCTGGCACGACAGGGACGAGTCGAATGCGATTCACGCCTATCTCCGGCCTGCGCCGCAGGCACTTTCTTCAGGCCGGCGCGGCCTGCGCCGTCGCCGGCTTCGCCGCTCCCATCCGGGCCGAAGCCGATGGCGCCGCTGCGACGATGCTGCGGCCCGGCCCCGCCCGCGTCAGCATGGTCGGCGACGAAGCACCGCCGACCGCGGTCTGGGCCTATAACGGGGCCGTGCCCGGCCCGGTACTGCGGCTGCGCCAGGGCGCGCCGTTCCGCGCGACGGTCGAGAACGGATTGGCCGAAACCACGACCGTCCACTGGCACGGCGTCCGCCTGCCGAACGCAATGGACGGCGTACCCGGCCTGACGCAGGCACCGATCCCGCCCGGCGGGCGCTTCGACTATGCCTTCACGCCGCCTGATGCCGGCACTTTCTGGTACCACTCCCACGACGATGGGCTGGTGCAGATGGGCCGCGGCCTCGCCGGGGCGCTGATCGTGGAAGAGCGGGAGCCTCCCGCCGTCGATCGCGATCTGCTCTGGACCATCCAGGACTGGCGCCTCACGCCGGATGCCCAGATCGCGCCCGGCTTCTTCAACCGCATGGAAATCGCGATGGACGGGCGGGTCGGCAACACCGTTACCATCAACGGGCGTCTGCCGGAGACGCTGCGCGTCCGCGCGGGCGAACGAGTCCGGCTGCGACTGTTGAACGCCGCCATCGCCCGCATTATGGCGCTGCGCTTCGAGGGCCACCGTCCGGTGATCGTGGCGCTGGATGGTCAGCCCTGCGACCCGCACACGCCGCCTGACGGGCGCATTCTGCTTGGCCCCGCGATGCGCGCCGACGTGATGCTCGACATGCAGGGTGATCCCGGTCGCGCCTACCGCGTGGTGGACGATTTCTACGGCCGGCTTGCCTACACGCTGGTCCGTATCGCCTATGATGCGGGGCCACCCCTGCGCCCGCATCCGCTGGATGCGACGCTCCGCCTGCCGCCCAATCCCGTGCCGCGTCCAGACCTGGCACCCGCGGTGATCCACGAAGTCCGCCTGCAGGGCGGCATGATGGGCGGCATGATGGCCATGGGCGGCGGGGGCATGGGCGGTGGCATGATGGGCATGGCCTCCGGCGCTGCCTGGGCAATCAACGGGCATTCCATGACCGGCGACGGGAATGCGCAGATGCCACCGCTGTTCCGCATCGACCGCGGACGGAGCTGCATTCTCGATTTCCGCAACGAGACCGCGTGGTGGCACCCGATGCATCTGCACGGGCACAGTTTCTCCGTGCTCGATCGCGATGGCGCGCCGGTGCCGCACGACATGTGGGGCGACACGGTGCTGGTGCGCCCGCGCGAGCGGGTGCGCGTCGCCTTCGTTGCCGACAATCCGGGCGACTGGATGCTGCATTGCCACGTCATGGAGCACCAGGTCGGCGGGCTGATGGGAACCGTCCGGGTGGCGTGATGCGCATGACGCCTTGCTGCATTCGCCGCGTACGACGCGGGAAGGACGCATCGAACGACGCGCTGACCAGTGACCTGTTTTGGGCCGAGAGGACGACGTGACATGACGCGACGAAACCTGATGACGACGCTCGCCGCGGTGGCGGTGATAGGCGTGCCTGCGGCTGTGCTGCTGCGACCGCGAAAACCGACCATGGCAGCGGGAATTGAGGCCACACTCTACAAGAATCCCTCCTGCACCTGCTGCGAAGGGTATGCGCAGTACCTGAATGAAAACGGATTTCAGGTGGAGGTGAAGCCGACCAACGATCTCGCCGAGATCAGCCGCAAGGCCGGCGTGCCCGAAGAACTGGAAGGCTGCCACACCATGTTCGTCGGCGGCTACGTCGTCGATGGCCATGTGCCGGTGGAGATCGTCCGCAGGCTGCTGGCCGAGAAGCCCACCATCGCGGGCATCACGTTGCCGGGTATGCCGTCGGGCACGCCAGGGATGGGCGGGCCGAAGACGGAAAGCTGGACCATCTATGCCGTCACCAAGGACGGCAAACCGCCGCAGATTTATGCGAAGATCTAGGGAGAACCAGGATAATGCCGACAGAAACAACCCTGATGGCGGCGCCCGGGGTCGTCCGGGCGTCGCCGATTGCGCGGTTCGGCAGCAGCCGCCTGCTGCTCGGGAGTACCGCGGTGGCGCTACTCGGCGCCGGCCTTGCGTCGCAATGGAGCTGGCTGGTGCGATCGGCGCGACCCCGCTGCTGTTGAGTATCGTCTCTGCGCCGCGATGCGCGTGCTCGGCCTGCGCCTCGATCGCATGGGTGGCCGCGCCTGTTCGACGGCACCGCAGGACTGCCCGCGGCGTCCGAAACTCTCGAAGTTTCCAATTCCTTACAGGAGACCTGACATGAACGTTCGACACACCCTGGCCGTCGCGGTCGTGCTCGCCGGGATCGGCGGCCTGATCGTTCCAACGCTGGCGCAGACTGCGGAGGGCAAATCCGATGCGCCGAATCAACCGGGGCAAACCAGCCGTGAAGATCACGGCATGATGGGCGGAGGCATGATGGGCGGCATGATGGGAGGTGGGATGATGGGCGGTGGACCTTCGGGCATGATGCAATCCATGAATGGCATGATGCAGTCAATGAATGCCATGATGCAGACGATGGGTGGCATGATGCAGTCGATGGGCGGCGGCGACGGCCGGCCTAACAGCCAATGGCAGCCCCATCCGCCGGGCAACGCGGCGCCGAACTGATCCGCATGTCGGCGATCCGCGCTGGATCGGTCGTTTGGTTCCTGGCGCTCGCCCTGACGCTGGCGGGCGGACCAACGCGGGCCGCCGCGAGCAAGTGGGACAGCCACGAGCACGGGGCGGCCCGGCTGATCACGGCGACGGAAGCGACCGGGATGGCCACGCGCCTCGACGTGGGGCTGCAACTCCGGCTCTCGCCCGGCTGGCATACCTACTGGCGCACGCCGGGCGATGCCGGCGTTGCCCCGACGATCGACTGGAAAGGGTCGGAGAACCTGGCCGGTGCCGAGATTGCCTGGCCGGCGCCGCAGCGCCTGCCGCCGCTCGGCGGGCTGGAGACCGTTGGCTACGTCAACGGCGTGGTACTGCCGATCGTGGTCACGCTCGCCCATCCGGGCGCGGCCCTGCATCTGCACGCCGAGGTGGACTACGCCTCCTGCAAGGAGGTGTGCATCCCGTATCACGCCAGCCTGGATCTGACACTGCCGCCCGGCCTCGCGCAGCCCGGGCCGGAGGCAGCGTTGATCGCCGCCGCCCGCACCCGCGTGCCTGGCGACCTTGCGGCGGCGGGGCTTGCGCTGCGCGGCGCGGTTGTCGCGCCGGCCCAGGATGGCGCGGTGCTGTCGGTGCGTCTGGCGAGCACAGGGGCACCGCTGCGGTCGCCAGACCTGTTCGTGGAAGGCGCGCCCGATCTCTCCCCTGGCCATCCTGAAATCGTGCTCGCGCAGGCTGGCCGGACGGCGACGCTGCGTGTGCCGATCCGCGGCGCAACGGCCGCCTCCCTCGCCGGCAAGCCGTTGCGTCTGACGGTGGTTGATGGCACGCGATCGGCGGAGGCCGAAGCGACACCCGTTGCCGGCGCGCTGCCGCCGCTGCCCGGCGAGAGCGGGATGGGCCTTGCGATCGTGGGCGTGGCGCTGCTCGGGGGCTTGATTCTGAACCTGATGCCCTGCGTGCTGCCGGTGCTGTCGCTGAAGTTGCTGGCGCTGGCGGGCTATGGCGGCGCGGCGCGACAGACGGCGCGGCTTGGCCTGCTGGCCAGCGCCGCCGGCGTGCTCGCAAGCTTCGCCGTGATTGCTGGGGCGCTGATCGCGCTTAAGGCCGCTGGCGCGGCGATCGGCTGGGGCATCCAGTTCCAGTATCCGTGGTTCCTGGCCGTCATGACGCTGGCGACGACGCTGTTCGCCGCGAATCTCTGGAACTGGCTGCCGATTGCGCTGCCGAGCGGATTGGCCGGGGTGCTGGGCGCCGTGCGCGGCGGCGGCTGGTTCGCCGAGGCGTTCCTGCTCGGCGCCTTCGCGACCGTGCTCGCGGCGTCCTGCTCGGCGCCGTTCGTCGGCACCGCGCTGGGTTTCGCGCTCGCGCGCGGGCCGGGGGACATCGCGCTGATCTTCACCGCCCTCGGTCTCGGCATGGCGGCGCCGTTCCTCACGGTCGCGGCGGCGCCGGGGCTGGTCGCCTGGCTACCGCGGCCCGGGCCGTGGATGGCATGGCTGCGCCGCATCCTCGGCGTTGCCCTGCTCGGAACGGCCGTCTGGCTGCTGTTCGTGCTGGCGCGGGAGGCAGGGACGGACGCGGCGCTGCTGGCGGGTGCCGTGCTTGCCGTGCTGCTGGCGGTGCTGGCCTGGCGGCACGGGCGCCCGGCGCGTCGGCGAGCCGCCACCATCGCCGCCGTCGCGCTCGCGATGATCTCGGTGCTGGTGCCATCCCTGCGCGGCCTGGCCGTGCCGGTCACGCCGACGGCACAGGACGGCGCGCTGTGGCGACGTTTCGACGAAACGGCGCTGCCCCGGCTGATTGGTGATGGAAAGATCGTGTTCGTGGACGTGACGGCAGCGTGGTGCCTGACCTGCAAGGTCAACGAGCTGACGGTGCTGGATCGCGCGCCGGTTGCCGACCATCTGCGCGCCCCCGGCGTCGTTGCGATGCGCGCCGACTGGACGCGGCCTGATCCGGCCATCACCGCCTACCTGCAACGCTTCGGGCGCTATGGCGTGCCGCTGGATGTCGTCTATGGGCCGGCCGCGCCGGACGGCATCGCATTGCCCGAACTGCTCACGCAGGATGCGGTGATGGACGCGCTGCATCGCGCCGGCGCGACACGCACGAAGGAAGTCTCGCAGTGACGCGCATCGGTACCCCTGATTCCGGAAACACCATGATCCGCACCCTTCGCGTCATCCGCTGGGCCGCGCTCGGCCTGATCGGGTTGCTGGTGGTTGTCGTCGCGGTCCTGGAACTGCGTCCGCGCCACGAGCCGACCCGAGAGATGGTTGCAGTACAGAGCGGCATCGCGCTCGGCGGCCCGTTCCACCTGACCGACGACACGGGTCGCGCCGTGACCGATGCCGACTATCGCGGGCGCTGGATGCTGGTGTTCTTCGGCTATAGCAACTGTCCCGACGAATGCCCGCTGACATTGCAGAAGATGGCCGGCGCGCTGAACAAGCTCGGGCCGCTTGCCGACAAGGTCGCGCCGATGTTTATCACCGTCGATCCGGCGCGCGACACGCCGGCGCGGCTCAAGACCTATCTCGCGAATTTCGATCCGCGCATCATCGGCCTGACCGGCAGCGACACGCAGATCGCCGAAGTAGCGAAGGCGTATCGGGTCTACTATGCACCGGCGAAGCATGAAGAGTCCGGCGCGGATCTCGTCAGCCACTCGACGTTTCTCTACCTGATGGACCCCGCCGGCAGGTTCAGTTCACTGCTGCCATCGGATGTCGAGGCGGCGAAGCTGACCGCACTCCTGCGAACCAAGCTGGATGCCAGGCCTTGACCGGCATCTAGCGGCTGACGTCCTTGACCGCCTCGATGATCTTCACGACGTCAAGATAGACGTTCTCCACGCGCCGCAGGCGAAACCCGGCCTTCTGGACATTGCCGACCGTGTCGCGGTTCAGGTCCGGACCGAACCGCCTGGACAGCAGCGTGAACAAATCCATCATGATGGCGAGCGGCCCGATCGCGCTGCGGACATGCTCGAACATCAGAATCTGGCCGCCGGGCTTCAGCACCCGATACAGCTCGCGTAGGCCGACGACCGGACGTGGCACCGAGCAGAAGGTGCAGGCGGTCGCGACCGTGTCGAAGGTCGCATCCGCAAAGGGGAGGTCGCACACATCCATCTGGCGCAGTTCGATCGAGCCGCGGTAATCCGTCACCTTGCGTGCCGCCCGTTCCAACATCTTCTGGCTGATGTCGATGGCGACGACGCTCATGTCCAGCGGGAAGAACTTGAAGTCGTTGCCGGTGCCCGCCGCCACCATAAGCGTTGCGCCGCGCATCTTGCTGAACAGCCGCCGCTTGTGCGGCCCGAGGCGGCGATCTTCGGCGAAGCCGAACAGATCGAGCGTCCGGCTTGCCGCGTCCCATTTCTGCTGCGTCTTCGTGTCCATCACCGCTTCCCCTCAGTTGCCGGCGTCGAGCACGGCGCCGCGGAGAGCGGCATCATAGACTTTCATCCCGAGCACGACGACCGCGCCGAACGCCGCGCCGACCAGGGCTGCGGCGGTGTGCGTGGTCGAACCTGCGGCCATCGAGTCGCGCATGCCGAACAGCATCCCCCCGTACATCCCGATCAACGACGCGGACATCATTGTGTGGAACATACCGAGAAGGGGTGCGAGCACGAATCCCAACAGCAAATGGAGAACCATGCCTACCGCCATGCCGAGCAGCATGGCGATTACCATAAGATCGGA